>JALYRN010000052.1 GCA_030855295.1 Myxococcota bacterium
CACCGGCGGCGCGGGCGGCGCGGGGATCGTGCGCGTCGACGCCGCCTCGGCCGTCCCGGCGGGCGCCTCGACCGGGCCCGCGTTCGAGGTCGCAGGCGCGGAGCTCCTCGTGGACGCGGCGACGTACGTGGTCCGCGGCCGGGCCGCGCCGGACGCGACGGTTCGCGTCGAGGCGATCGATCGTCCGGGCGTATCAGGATCGAGCACTGCGGCGGCGGACGGCACCTTCGAGGTCAGCATCACACTCGAGACCGGCCTGAACCGCCTGCGGCTCGTGCAGGCGACCGCCGCGGGCGACGATCGCGCCTGGAACGGGACGTCGTTCGAGGTGGCTCGGAGCGCGGGCGGCGCGATGCCGCTGCCGGTCGGCGGTGTGCTCGACGTCGCGTACGTGCCGGCCGGCTGAGATGGAGCCCGCCGCGCCGCGCGAGTCGTCGATGACGCCGGCCGAGCGGGCTGTGTCGGAGGCGATCGGGCGCCTGATGGAGTTCTGGGGGTTCAAGCGGCACATGGGCCGGGTGTGGGCCGTGCTGCACCTGAGCGACCAGCCGCTGAGCTCGCGCGACCTGCGGGAGCGGCTCGTGCTCTCGAGCGGCTCGGTGTCGATGACGCTGACCGAGCTGCAGCGCTGGGGGGTCGTCCGGCGGGTCTGGGTCGAGGGCTCGCGCGCGGATCACTTCGCGGCCGAGAACAGCCTCTGGAAGATGGTCTCGCGGGTGCTGCGGGAGCGGGAGCTGGTCGAGATCCAGGAGGCGATCATCGCGTTCGAGGAAGGCCTGCGCGAGCTCGCGCAGCAGGAGCCGCGGAGCGATCAGGATCGGCTCCTCGTGGCGCACCAGCGAGCGCGCGTCGAGGAGCTGCTCGAGGTCGCGCGGCTGGGCCGTGGGCTGGTCGAGGCGCTCGTGTCGACGGCGCGCGTCGATGCGACCGCGCTCGCGAAGCTGCTCCTCGGGACCGACCGAAGCTGAGTGAAAAGCGCGGCGCGTGGAACCGCCCGGGTTTCCGAGTACGTCAGTTGACATAATCCATCTTCTGCGAAGTTGGAACGCGGGGTCGGGGGGTGGAAATCGGCTCGCCCGGGTTGGCTTCAGAGCACCGCGAACACGAAGAGCGTGCCCGAGTTCGACACCACGCCGCCGAGCCCCTGCGCGATCTCGGCCGGCGCGGCGAACCCGTGGCCCGCCTCGATGCGCCCGACCTCGGCGCCGGACGCCAGCGACAGCGTCACGAGCCCGCCCTCGCTCTCGCCGACGATGACCAGGTCCTGCGTGATCACGGGGACCGTCGGCGCGCCGCGCTCGATCACGTTCCGCCAGATCTCCTCGCCGTCGCGCGCCCGAAGCGCGACGACACCCATGTCGCCCGACGACGCGATCAGCATCCCGCCCGGCGCCTGGGCCAGCCCGACGATGCCCGTCAGGTCGTTCCGCAGCCAGCGCACCGAGCCGCTGCCGAGCTCGAGCGCGTAGAGCCCGCCGGCGAACGACGCGACGTACACCGTGTCGCCGCTGACGAGCGGCGTGGTGTCGACGTCGGTGAAGCGGATCGTGTCGCTCGTGTCCCGAAGATCCGCGGTCGTGTCGCGCTCCCACAGGATGCTGCCGTCGCGGGGATCGAGCGCGACCACCACGCCGTCGGTGAAGCCCGTCAGGAGCTGGCGATCCGTCAGCGTCAGCCCGGCGTGCTCGCTGACATAGAAGCCTTCGGGCGCCTCGCGGCGGTAGCGCCAGAGCGCCTCGCCAGTCGCTCGATCGAACGCGGCGACCACGTCGGAGTCGGTGACCACGTAGATCGCGTCGTCGCTGGCGACCGGCGGCCGTCCGACCGCGCCCCCGAGCTCGGCACGCCAGCGCAGCTCGCCGGTCGACGCGACGAGCGCGTGCACCAAGCCGTCGTCGCTCGCGACGAACAGCTGATCGCGCTCGGAGTCGAGCAGAGGCTGCGATCCGATCGCGCCTCCAGCCTGATACATCCAGATCTGCGTGCCGGTCCCGCTGAACGCCCAGAGCGCGCCCGCGCTCGAGCCGACGTACACCCGATCGCCGGTCGGATCGAGCGCCGGAACCGCCCGCTCGATCGGCAGGTACGAGCCCTCGTAATCAGGCGTGAGCCGCCGTGTCCAGCGGATCGGTGTGCGCCCGTCGGGGGCACGCCCGCGGGCCGCGTCGAACGAGCGCTCGTACGGGCCGCCGGGGATCTGGATCGGCGCGCACGCGGCCAGGGTGAGGCCGAGGACCGCCGCGGCGGTCGCTCTCACTCGCCCTCGCCCGGTGCGCCCGCTCCCGGTGCGCCCTCGCCCGGTGCGCCCGCGCCCTCGCCTGCGCCCTGCTGGATCTGGCGCCGGAGCTGCTCGAGGATGGCCGGATCGATGCCCTCGAGGCCCGGCGGCAGACCACCGGGCGCGCCCTCCGGACCGATCATCATCGGCGACGTCGGCTCGGCGGCCGAGCCCGGATCGAGCTCACGGAGCCGCAGCTCCGCCTGGGCGAGCACGTACGGGAATTCCGGCTCGTCTTCTTCGCCCGAGGTCCGCAGCGTGTTCACGAGCTCGCGCAGCGTCGTCGTCGCCTGGACGGTCTCGCCCATGGCGATGCGCATGCGCGCGATGTGGTAGTCGGCCGGCGCCTGGTACGCGCCGTCGTCGATCGAGCGGAGCTCCTCGTACTTCTCGATCGCCTCGGCGAAATCGCCGGCGACCTCGTACGTGAAGCCGATGCCCTCGAGCGCGCGCCACGCGACGATCGGATCGCCGCCGGCCTCGCGCAGCGCCTGCTCGTACGAGCCGCGCGCCGCCTCGATCTGCTCGGGCTCGGAGAGGCCGAGATCGAAGAGCGCGCGCGCCTCGCCGAGCCGCGCCCAGCGCGCCGCTTCCGACGACGGATACTCCGTCAGGACGCGGCGGTACGCGGTGAGCGCTGCCTCGGATCGCTCCGTGCGCGTCGCGAACGTGGGCGCTTCCTCTTCTGCCGGTGCGTCGCCGGTCGCGCTCGGCGCGTCCTCGGAGTCCTCGGCGTCCGCCGCGACGATCTCCGCGTTCGCGATCTCGACCGCTTCCTCGAGGAGCGCACCGGCGGACTGCGCCTGGCTCGAGCTCCACCACGCGTATCCGACCCAGCCGAGCGCGGCGATCACGAACGCGGCGAAGATGCCGATCGCGAGGCTCTGGTTGGTCTGCGCCCAGTGGGTGGCCCGGGTGGCGGCCTGTCCGATCGAGCTCTCCTTGAGCGCGTCGACCGACTCCTTCGAGGTATCGGCGCCGGGGGTGCCGGGCACGCCCGCGCTCTCCTTGCTCTTGCGAGCAGCCTTTCGGGCTGCCTTCGCGGCCTTCGCAGCAGCGAGCCGAGCGCCGGCGCTACCGGCCGAGGCTCCCGCGGCGCCTCTCGCCGAGGCACTGCTCGCGGCGCGCGGCTCGTCGGCGCTCTCGTCGGACGACGCGGCGCCCGTATCGAGGTCGCCGGCGTCGTCGTCGCCGTGGTCGCCCGTATCGAGGTCGCCAGCGCCGTGATCACCAGCGCCGGCGTCGCCAGCGGCCTCGTCGGAGGAGGCGTCTTCGTCGCGGCCGGCGGCGAGCGCTTCGTCGTCGTCCGACGTGCTCGCATCCTCGGCGTCTCGGAGACGCGGCTCGGGCTCACCGCCCTCGCGCTCCTCCATGTCCTTCTGCTCCTCGGTGGGCACGCCTTCAAATCTCCAGGAACGGGCCGCTCTCGACGCGGAAGCGCTTGCCCCGCGGGCTCGACGAGCCGGCCGGTTCGAAAGCCTCCGACTGCTCGGTGATCCGAGCTCGAGCTCGAACGCCGACCGGGCCTCGGGCCCCGGCGAGCGCGGGACATTACACGCGGCCATGGAGGCCTGCAACTCGGTCCGGACGGGCTCGACAGGCCGCGATCGCCGCGACATACGAGCGATCGTGCGCGCCGCCCGAACGAGCCTGGTCGCCGCCTCTGCCGCCCTCGCCATCGCGGCGCTCGCCATTCCAGGTCGGGCGCGGGCGTACGAGGACCAATTCGGGCTCGCGATCGGCGCCGGATACGCGGTGATCCCGAGCGCCGGCCCGCTCTCGCCCGCCGGGAACCCTCTCCCCCAGCACGGCTTCGTGCTCCAGGCGCAGGGCGCGCTCGGAGTCGACGACACCTGGGAGGTTCGCGCGCTCGTCGGCTGGGCGATGCAGATCGAGGCGACGCCGCTGCATCGCGTCACCGGCGGCCTCGAGCTCGTCTACCTCGTCGACATCCTCGAGATCGTCCCCTTCCTCGGGCTCGGTCTCGACGTGCCGACCTCGATCCTCGGCGACGAGGTCTGGGTCGACTTCGCGGGCCACGCGGTGGTGGGCGTCGACTGGCTGCCGGAGCGCGAGTGGTCGTTCGGCATCGAGCTCCGCCCCTACGTCCTCTTCACCGCCCTCGGCCGCGCATCCGGCGACCCCGTCTGGCTCACCGTCACCGCCCGCTTCCAGTTCTTGTTCGAGATCTGAGCGCGATCAGAGACAGCCGTACGACGACGCGCGGAGCGTCGTGTCGCCGACGAACGTCAGCAGCGAGCGCTCGCTCACCAACGACGCCGCGACTCCGCCGGCGCCCGCCCTGCCCGGGTCGAACGCGAGCTCACGCGGGGTATATCCGTCGCCGCCCGGGACGAGATCGTGCAGCCAGACCCGCGTGCCGGCGCCGTCGGGTCCGACGCGCGCGATCCACCATTGCTCGCGATCTCGGAACCCCGTGAGGGCGAGCTCGCCGCGAGATCTCACCGCAGGAACAGGACCCAGGTCGAGCTCACGGCCACGAATCGGCGGGCTCGTCATGCTCACCGACGTGAAGTGGGCGTGGTTCGCGTCGTCGACGTAGACGACGCCGAGCCGCGCGCCGGATTCGCTCAAGACCGGATTTCGTCCGGCACCGACCGAGATGCTCTCCCCGGGCGCCCCCGTCTCGTCGACGGTCGCCACCCGGACGTTGACGCCGTCGCCGTAAGCGATCCACGTGCTGTCGTCTGCCGACGCCGACCACAGGTCGACGCTACCGCCGCTGCTCAGTGCGAGGGCCGACGGAAGGGGCGCGGAGACCGGTGATGCGGGCGGCGGATTCCACGCAGTCGTGATCGAGTACGTGCGATCGCCGATCGAGAGCGCGACGACGGCCTGCGTCGAATCGAGCGCCGCCGCTCGAAGGCCGCGGAACGACACGAGCGTCGTGGAGCTCGGCTCGTCGAAGCGTCGAACGGTGCGTCCCGCATGGACCACGGACAAATCGGTCAGCGAGTAGACTCTGACGCCGATCTGCGGCCAGTCGAAATCTAGATTTGTCGCCGACACGACGACGAGGAACCCATCGCTCGAGAACGCGGTGATGTCGATGTTGTAGGGGGTGCCGGAAGGCGCCACGAGCTCCAGCGGCTCGCCGATCGGCATCCCAGACGCCGTCACTCGCTGCGCGAAGTACCAGGAGAAGTCACCACCCGTCTCCGATTCCGTGGCCCACCAGAGCACGACGGTTTCCCCGTCGACTCCCGGGACCGCGATCATCGACGAGACCGCGTGCTCACGACCAGACGTCGTACGCGCCGCCACCGTGACGATCGGATGGCTACGCGTGAGCGTCTCGTCGATGAGACCGTCGCAGTCTTCGTCGCGGCCGTCGCATGTCTCCGTCGCAGGGGTGATGGCGCCGAAGCACGCGCCCCAACTTCGATTCGCCGCGCAGACCTCCTGGCCGAGCTCGCAGACTCCGACGGCGCTTCCCCCAGGGCATGCGCGCGTTTCTCCCGGCACGCAGTCGCAGCCCTCGCACCCGCCATCGGGGGGAGCGCTGGCGTCCGGCAGGCGGCCTGCGTCGTCCACCGACACGCAGCGACCTTCGTCGGTCATCGAGGTGCCGGCAGGACACTGAGGCGCGTCGCATGCGCTGGCCTCGAGAGCCGCGATCAAGATCACGAGAACCAGGATCAGTCGTCGCATGGCGCCTCCGGCGCGGGCTATCGAGCCCCGTCGTGCTGCGTTTCGCGCGACCGCGAGCAGCACCGACGAGGCTCTGAAGCGCTTCCCAATCGCCCCGATCGATCGCTACATCCGGCCGCAGAACGACGCGGCCGGGCAGTCCGTGCGAACGGTGCAGCAGTCGCGGTCCTCGCAATCGACGAAGCGATCACCGTCGTTCGAGCAGCCATCCGAGCACGCTGCGAGCGTGTCCTCGGGCGCGTCCGGGCCGGGGCAGTCCATGATCGGTCCGGAGTCGGGGCGGCTGCCGCACGCGGTCGTCGCCGGACAATCGACCCGAGGTCCGCAGCAGTCGAAGTCGTCGCAGTCGACGAATCGATCGCCGTCGTTCGAACAACCGTCCA
This sequence comes from Myxococcota bacterium, assembly GCA_030855295.1. Classification (GTDB taxonomy): domain Bacteria; phylum Myxococcota_A; class Polyangia; order Polyangiales; family Sandaracinaceae; genus Sandaracinus. Next base: position 6,334 of record JALYRN010000052.1, read on the forward strand.
TGCACGCCGCGAGCGTGTCTTCGGCGATCATCGCGCCGTCGCACGCCATGATCGGGCCGGCGTCGCGGGGCGGACCGGCGTCGCGCATGCCGCACGCGGTGTCGACCCCGCACGTCAGGCGCGAGCAGCAGCCGAAGTCGTTGCAGTCGGTGAAGCCGTCGCAGTCGTCGTCCGTGCCGTTGGCACAGAGCTCGGTCGTGTTCTCGAGCGCGCCACCACCGTCGCACGCCGTCATGCCGCCGTCGCGCATCGTCGCCGCGCCGCACGCGGTCGTCGCCGGGCAGTCGCTGCGCACGTCGCAGCAGTCGAAGTCGTTGCAGTCGGCGAAGCGGTCCGGCTCGTTGTCGCAGCCGTCGCTGCACGCCTCGAGGGTCTCCTCCGGCCCTGCGGTCTCGCAGGCCACGACGGTGCCGCCGTCGCCGGGCGACGAGCCGCACTCGCTGTCGGCGGGGCAGTCGGTGCGCAGGGCGCAGCAGTCGAAGTCGTCGCAGTCGGCGTAGTCGTCGACGTCGTTGTCGCAGGTGTCCGTGCACGCGGCGACGGTGTTCTCGGGGCCGGTGGTCGAGCACGGCGGCGCGGAGGCGTCGCGCGGGCCGCCGTCCATGCCGGTCGTGCCTGAATCGGGGGTGCCCTCGTTGCCACCGCAGGCGGCGAGGAAAGCGAAGCAGGCGAGCGCGAGGCTCGCGGAGCGGAAGGTCGAGCGCATGCGGAAGATCCCCCTGGAAGGAGTGTGGTGAAGCGGGACGGTCTAGCGCGCCGGACACCGCACGCAAAGCGACGGGCCTTTCACGGCTGAGGGATCGACGGCGTCTCCGCGGTGACGAGCGCGCGGATCGCCTCGACGGTCGCGGGGCCGATGCCGCGCACGCGATCGAGATCGTCGACGTCCCGGAAGGGCCCTCGTGTGTCGCGATCCTCGATGATGCGACGCGCCAACGACGGGCCGATCCGCGGCAGCGCCTCGAGCGCGGCGGCGTCGGCCTGGTTGACGTCGAGCGGGCCGGACTCCTCCTGCTCGGGGGCGGCGACGAGCACCACCGGCGCCTGCGACGGACGCTCGGCGCGGTGCCGCGAGGCGAGCGCGCCAAGCGCGATCGCGACCAGGATCACGCCACACGCGGCGATCGGCGAGGAGACCCGTCGCACGACGCGCGACATCGCGCCGAGCGCGCGCGCGTTGCGCCGGGAGCGCAGAAGCGACCGTGACGCCGAGCGCGGCAGCGCGTCCCGGTCGAGACGCGCGAACGCGCGAGAGCGGCCAAACGACGGCCACCCCGCCAGCGATCACTCCCCGAGGCCGAAGCCGTCGTGGAGCGCGCGCACGGCGAGCTCGCCGTACTTCGAGTGGATCAGGCACGAGACCTTGATCTCGCTGGTGCTGATCGCCTGGATGTTGATGCTCTCGTCGGCCATCAGCCGGAACATCCGCGCCGCGACGCCGGCGTGCGAGCGCATGCCGAGGCCGACGATCGAGACCTTCGTGACGTTCTCGTCGATGTCGACCTGCTGCCCGGTGAAGATGCCGAGCGCGATCGCGCGCGCCTGCTCCATCTCGTTCTTCGGGACCGTGAACGTCAGGTCGGTGACGTTCTGCGCGCTCGGGTTCTGGATGATCATGTCGACCGAGATGCGCGCCTCGGCGAGCGCCTCGAAGAGCCCGGCGGCGCGCCCCGGCTCGTCGGGGACGTTGCGGATCGTCAGCTTCGCCTCGTTCTTGTCGCTCGTGACGCCGGCGACGACGACCGACTCGAGGGAGGCGTCCTCGCCCGTCACCCACGTGCCGGGGGCGTCGGAGAAGCTCGAACGAACGTGCACCGGGACTGCGTACTTCATCGCCAGCTCCACCGATCGGATCTGCAGCACCTTCGCGCCGAGCGATGCCAGCTCGAGCATCTCCTCGTAGCTGATGCGTCCGACCTTCTTCGCGTTCTTGCAGACGTTGGGATCGGCCGTGAAGACCCCCTCGACGTCGGTGTAGATCTCGCACGCGACGTTCGCGCCGCCGCCCTGATCGCGGAGCGCCGCGGCGATCGCGACCGCCGTGGTGTCCGAGCCGCCGCGACCGAGGGTCGTCGTGTTGCCGTGATCGTCGATGCCCTGGAAGCCCGCGACGATCGGCACGCGGCCCGCGCGGATCGTCTCGTGGAGCACGTCGGCGTCGATGCCGCGGATGCGCGCCTTGGTGAAGCCGCTGTCGGTGCGCAGCCGGACCTGGTGCGCCAGGAAGGATCGCGCCGGCATGCCGATCGACTCGAGCGCGATCGCCAGCAGCGCGACCGAGACCTGCTCGCCGGTCGCGATCAGCGCGTCGAGCTCGCGCGCGCTCGGGTGCTTCGTCAGCTGCGCGCCCAGACCGAGCAGGCGGTTGGTCTCGCCCGCCATCGCGCTCGCGACCACGACGACGTCGTCGCCCGCGGCGCGCGTTCGCGCCACGCGCTGCGCGACCGCCTGGATGCGGTCGATCGTGCCGACGCTGGTGCCGCCGTACTTCTGGACGATCAGGGCCACGGGGCGCGAATGGTACGAGCCCAACGCGGCGCGTCAATGCTTCTCTAGGTGCCCTCCTCGGCCGCGACGCCGCCATCCTGCGCAGGCGGGTCCGCCGGTGCCTCGCGCTCCGTTCTCACCGGGCGCGCGGGGCGTGGGGCATCGCCGAAGTCGTCGCGGAGCTTCCGCGTCAGGCGATCGATCAACATGCGCTCGACCCACGACGGCATCGAGGGCACCTGCACGACCGCCCTCACCCGCTCGATACCGTCGCTGCCGGTCGTGCGCACCAGCTCGACGCTGCCGGCGTGCGTGCGACCGCTGTCGGCGTAGTCGAACATCACGTACCCGATGTCGGGATCGCGATCGGTGATCGGGCACTGCAGATCGACGCGCACCATGCGCACCGCCGCCTGCCAGACCTGGCTCCACGTGTACGTGTAGTCCGTCTGCACGCGCGCACGCGCGAGCTGCGGCGCGGCGAGAGTCACCGCGAGCGCCGCAGGAGCGCGCAAGAGGAACGTGCGACGGAGCAGAGCGGACGACACGAGGCGACGCTACGCCCGCCCGATCGCGCGACCAACTTTTCGTCAGGACGCCGACGCGCTGGCGCTGCCGCTCTCGGTGCGCAGCAGATCGCGGAAGCGCAGCTTCATCGCGTAGAGCGGCAGCACGCCGGCCACGGTGATCACCAGCGCCTGCGTCACGTACATCAGGAACACGTACACCGCGCCCTGCTCGCCGACGATCTCGTCCGCGAAGTAGAGGCGCAGCGCGACCGAGATCGCGAGCTGGAAGTTCCCGAAGAGCCCCGGGCCCGCCGGCAGCAGGATCCCGATGGCGAGGATGCCCATCACCGCGACCGCGTGCCCGAAGCTCAGCTCGAGCCCGCAGCCCCACGCGAGCATCCACATGCCGAGCGCGTTGATGCCCCAGTAGACGAGCGTCTCCGCGATGAAACCGGTCAGCAGGCGCGGCTCCGCGATCGAGCGCACGCCGTCGGCGACGCTGTCGACCTTCGCCGAGACCACCGTCGAGAGGCGCTTGCTGACGAGGCCGAAGGTCCAGTCGACCAGGCGGATCGCGAGCGAGCGCTGCCACAGGAACAGCACGAGGCCGATCATCGCGGCCGAGAAGACGGCGACCGCCACGCCTCCGTAGTACGGAAGGCTGCGCGCCAGCGGATCGTCGGTCTCGAGCCGCGGCAGCACCACGAGCGCCCACACCACGCAGAGGCTCGTCACGAGGCCGTCGAACACGCGCTCGACTGCGACGGTCCCGAACCCTGCCGAGATCGGAACGCCCTGCCGAATCTTCGTGAGCGCCGGGCGCGCCATCTCCCCGAGGCGCAGCGGCAGCGCGAAGATCGCGAAGAAGCCGATCCAGTTCAGCAGGATCACCTCGCGGAACGGCACCGCCTTCACGGGCGCGATCAGGAACCGCCAGCGGCTCGCGCGGAAGTAGTGCGTCGCGACGAGCAGCGCCATGTACCCCGGCACGCTCCACCAGCACACCCGCGCGAACGCGTCCGCCGGCGGGATCAGCGGCATGCCGCCGCGCCGGATCAGCCAGACGAAGAGCGCTGCCAGCGCGATCGAGATCGCGAGCTTCGGCAGCACCCGACGCGCGACGGACGCCTCCGCCTTGGTCGGCGGCGCGGCGGGGTCGTCGGAAGGCGCGGGCGAGGCGCTCTCGGGCACGGCGGTGGACATTCCAGCGGGAAGGACGAAGAGAAGCGGTCCGCGCAGTGATACCTGCCTGGCCCGGCGCGGTCGACCCCCGACGCGACACGAGTGCTCGGCCCGGAGGGACTGGACGGGAGCGCGCGAAGCGCGTGGACGGAAGGTCCCGGAGCGGTCGAGCCGATCTCCCTGACCGCGACACGAGTGCTCGTGTCGAGGTCAGGGATCGTAGCGGCCGTCGAGGATCGCGCGCGGGTGCTCGCCCAGGAGCAGCTCGGTCTCCTCGGCGCCGACCAGCTCGCGCAGGCGCTCGAGGGCGCGCTCGACGATCGCGACGTCGTCCGGTCGGTGCGCGTCGGTGCAGGCGGCGTCGTACGCGCCCTCCTCGAGCATGCGCTCCGCGGTGCGGCGCGGTCGCTCTCCGTAGCGCCCCGCGAGGGACATCACGTCGAGCAGCGTCAGCGCGCCGACGTCGAGCATCGGGTCGAGCGGATCGGTCGAGCGGAAGAGCGCCTGGTAGCGCTCGGGATGCGCGATCACCGGACGCACGCCGCGCACCTGCATCTCGAAGAAGCGGCGCTCGACGTTGCGCGGCCACGACTCGTAGTGGAACTCGACCAGCGCGGCCTTGCCGCCGGGGTACGGCAGCGCCTCGCCGCGCATGAAGAGATCCCAGAACACGTCGTCGCAGTAGTGCTCGGCGGAGAGGCCGAGCTCGGGCATGCGCTCGGCGCCCGCGACGATCTCGGCCATCTCGTCGAACGCGCGGCGCAGCCCGGGCGCGCGGTTGTCGAACATCGCGGTGCGGATGTGGGGCGTCGCGATCACGCGCGCCCACCCGAGATCGTGCAGGCCGGCGAGCACGCGCAGGCCCTCGTCGGCGGTGCGGACTCCGTCGTCGATCCCCGGGAGGTAGTGGCAGTGCAGGTCGACGTAGCCGCTCACGACCCGATCTCCTTCGCGACATCGGGCACCAGCGCCAGCAGGCGATCCCGATCGTTCAGCGCGGGATCGTCGATGGCGCGCGCGAGGAGGCGCGCGAGGATCACGCCGACGTGGCGCCCCGGACCGCTCCCGAGCGCCGACATCACGTCCTTTCCGGAGATCGCGAGGTCGGACGACACGAGCGGGACGCGCGCCTCGAGCGCGCGATCGATCGCGATGCCGAGCGTCTCGATCGGCTCGATCGAGAGACCGCGCGCGACCCGATCGGCATGCTCCAGCGCGACGATCTCGGACCAGTGATCGCGCGTCGCCCGGTGCAGGAAGCGCCGCACGTCGAGGTCGCTCCACGACTCGAAGCCCGCCACGTCGCGGTGGCGCAGCAGGTGCAGCGTCGTCGCGCGCTCGTCGTTCGAGAACCGCATCGCGCGCATCCACGCGTCGAGCTCGGGCTCGGCGGCCTGCACCTCGAGCACGAGCGCGGCGATCCGCAGCGGGAGCCTCTTCGCGGCGGCGTCGACGCGGCGCATCGCGCGCGCGAACGCATCGTCCTCCAGCGCAGCGACGGCCGGCGCGCTGATCGCGAGCATGCCGGTGCGTCGCATCACCTCGAACGCGCGCGAGGGACGCCGCGCCTTCGTCAGCGTCTTGGCCCACTCGTCGCGCACGCGCTCCGGGCTGACCTTCCGGAACGTCTCGAGCGTCGGCGGGATCGCCGCCTCGGTGTCGGGATCGAGCTCGAACTCGAGCGTCGCGACGAAGCGCGCCGCGCGCAGCACGCGCAGTCCGTCCTCGGCGAAGCGCTCTCGCGGATCGCGCACCGCGCGCACCACGCGGCGGCGCAGGTCCTCCATCCCGCTCCACGGATCGACGATCGCGTCCTCGCGCGGGTCGTACGCGATCGCGTTCACGGTGAAGTCGCGGCGCGCGAGATCCTCCGCGATGTCCGAGACGAAGTGCACGCTGTCGGGGCGGCGCCCGTCGGTGTAGGCGCCCTCCCCCCGCAGCGTCGTGACCTCGTAGTGCCCGCCGCGGTGCAGCACCGTCATGGTGCCGTGCGCGATCCCCGTCGGGACGGTGCGCCGGAACACGCGGCGCATGTCGTCCGGCGTCGCGTCGGTCGCGAGATCCCAGTCCGCGACCTCTTTGCCCATCAGGAGGTCGCGGATGCACCCGCCGACGACCCACGCGCGGAACCCGCGCTCCGCGAGCTGATCGCAGAGCTCACGGACCGGCCCGGGGATCGAGTGCGACTGGAGGTGCGGGGCCTGCACGGAGCGTGGGTGTAGCGCTCGGGGGCGGCGTCATCCACGAAACGGAACACGATTGCGGACGCGGATCACTCGCCCGTGAGCTCGGTGCCCGGCGAGGTGGCCTCGCCCTCGAGCGGCGGCAGCCCCTCGCTCTCGCCGCTCGCCGCGAGGCGATCCTGGATCTCCGTCGCACGCGCGCGCAGCCGCGCGGCCTCGTGCGATCGCACCGGATCGGTCTTGCCCTCCGCATCCGCCTCGAGGAACGCAGCGAAGGTCTCGCAGCTCTTCGCGAGCTCGACGTCGTTGCCGAGCTCCTCGAAGATGCGCACCGACTGCTCGAACGCGTCCTTCGCGCGATCGTGGCCCTCACCGCCCCAGCCGCCCGCCGCCGCGATCTCGCCCGCAGTGCGCAGCGCGACCCCGAGGAACGGCTTGCTGCGCGCGCGCTCGAAGAGCTCGATCGAGCGACCGATGAAGTCGCGCGCCGCGCTGATGTCGTGCACGAGCATGTGCGCCTTCGCGAGGCCGCGGAGGATCTCCGCCTCGAGGATGCGATCGCCGAGCGTGCTCGAGATCGCCTCGGCCTTCTTCAGCACCGCGATCGCCGCCGCGGGCTGCTTCTGCCGGTACGCGTTCTCCCCGAGGTTCGTCAGGATCACCGCCTGGCGCATGCGATCGCCGACGCCGACCGCGTACTCCAGCGCTTCGTTCCAGAGCTCGGTGGCGCGCCCGTGATCGCCGCTGTCCTGGTGGATCGTCGCGATGTTGTTGAGCGTCTGCGCCATCCCCGGCAGGTCGCCGATCTCGCGGCGGATGTGCAGCGCCTCCTGGAACATGCCGTGCGCCTCCTCGAAGCGGCCGCTGTCCTGGTAGACGAGCCCGAGGTTGTTCAGCGAGAGCGCGATCGATCGCCCCTGCTCGATCGGAGAAACAGTCTCCAGCTCGCGACGGATCTCGAGCGAGCGCCGCATGAAGCGATCCGCGGGCTCGTACGCGCCGCGCATCCAGTGGACCTTGCCGACGTCGTCGAGCGAGCTCGCGACGCCGCGCGCGTCGTCCGCCGCGTCGAAGAGCGCGTGGCCGGTGCCGAGGTGACGCATCGCCTCCTCGAGCTGGCCTATCGCTCGATAGACGCGGCCGATCCGGTTGTGCGCCGCGCCGCCCTTGGCCTTGAGATCGAGGCGCCACGCGATCTCGAGCATCTTGCGGAAGCTCTCGATCGCCTCGTCGTTGCGCCCCGCGAGCTGGAGCACGTCGCCCTGGTGGTGGTAGGCCTCGAGCCGCCGCACGACGTCCTCGTCGCCGAGCAGCGGCAGCCCGCGCGCGTAGTAGTCGGCCGCCTTCGCGTTCGCGTAGCGCTCACGCGCGCGATCGCCGGCCGCGAGGAAGTACTCGCCCGCCTTGCGGAGCACGCCGCCGCGCTCGTAGTGCGTCGCGAGCATCTCGCACTGCTCCTCGGCGCGATCGCTCAGGCGGAGCTCGAGCCACTCCGCGACCTCGCGGTGGAAGCGGCGCGCCTGCGAGGCGCTCGTCAGCCGGTACAGCGTCTCGCGCTCGAGGTTGTGCTTGAACGCGTACTCCTCGGGCTCGCCCGGCATCGACGAGTCGGGCATCGCGAGCACGTAGTCGCGATCGGCGAGGCCCTGCAGGAGATCGCGGTAGTGCCCGGCGAGATCCTCGGCGCCGCCCCAGAGCCCCGGCACCTTGCGCCCGAGACGACCGAGCGCGACGAGCGCGCCCGACCAGAACACGCCGCCCATCACGGCGGCCATCTCGAGCAGCGAGCGCTCCGACGGCGTCAGCGACGCGATGCGCGCCGCGATCGCGTCGTCGACCGAGAGCGGCAGCTGCGCGTCGTCGAGGCGATCGAGATCGACGTCCCAGCGTCCGTCCTCGCGCGGGATCAGCGTTCCGCTCGAGAGGTACGTGCGGAGCATCTGCTCGAGCAGGTAGGGGTTGCCGCCGGCCATGTCGACGGCAGCGTCGACCAGCTCCTCGGGGGGATCGCCGGTCGGCGCGAGGAGGTGGAGCATCAGCTGCGCAGCATCGTCGGGGCGCAGCGGCGCGAGCTCCATCTTGCGGTGGCTCGGTCCGCGATCGACCCACTCGGGTCGGCGCGTGACGAGCTCGGGCCGCGCGGTGACGATCATCAGCACCGGCGCGCCCCGCATCGAGTCGACGAGCGAACCGACGAGATCGAGGCTGTCGTCCTGCGAGAGATGGAGATCCTCGAAGACCAGCACCAGCGGCGAGACCGCGGCGTCGACCTCGACGAAGCGCCGCAGCACCGCGCGCCCGATGCGGGCGAACTGCGCGGGGTCGTCCTCGAACGCCTTGATGAAGGGCGACTCGGGCCAGGTGAGATCGAGGAACGCGCCGAGGAAGTGCAGGAACTCGGTCACCCGCTTGTCGCCGAGCACCTCGCTGACCGCAGCGCGCACCGCGTCGCGCTGCACGTCGAGATCCGCGCCCTCCACGATGCCGAAGCGCGCGCGCAGGATGCGCTGCACGACGCCGTACGCGGGGCCGGTCTCGCGCGCCGCGCCGCGGTAGGTGCGGACGCGCCGCTCGCGCGCCTTGAGCTTCGTGAGGAAGTCGTCGATCAGCCGGCTCTTGCCGACGCCGGCGCCGCCGATGATCGTGACGGTCTGCGGCTGCCCGGTGCCGAGCGCGCGCGCGAGCGCCTCGTCGAGCTCGCCCATCTCGGCGTCGCGGCCGACGAGAGGAGAGCGGATCGGGGAAGAGGCGCCCGGATGCGAGGTGGACATTCTTCTTCTGGCCTTGTCTGGCGCGGCGGTCCCCGGGCTCTCCGGGAAGCGCGCGAGTATAGCGAACGTCCGGCCGGCGCCGCACGCCCGGAGGATCACAGCCCGGGCAGCCGCCGGAACGCGTCGGGGCCGACCTCGAGCACCAGCAGATCGGCGTTCTCGCGCGCCGCGACGAGCACGCGCGCGCCCTCGACCACGACCACCGGCGCGCCGCACATCCCCTGGCC
>JALYRN010000563.1 GCA_030855295.1 Myxococcota bacterium
GCTTCCCAGCGCGCGGCGTCGATCGTCGTGCACGACGCGATGCTCGCGATGCACGGGGCCCGCGATCCGTGGCGCTTCCTGCCCGAGCGCCTCGCGTTCTTCCTGCCCGTCGCGCTCGCGCTCGAGCGCGACGGCATCGCGGGCGCGCTCGAGGTCGCGGCCGGGTGGACGATCCCGGTGCTCGGCGGCACCGGCGATCACGAGGCTGCCGTCCAGGTCGCGGCCGACCTCGCGGTGGCGATCCTGCCCGAGCTGCGCGCCGGCCTTCGGGCGTCGGTCGTCGGCTGGGGCCTGGGCGAGGGAGCTCGGAGCCCGCGCGTGCAGCCCGCGATCGAGCCGTGGCTCCGCGCGATCCTCGGGCCCGCGTTCGTGACCGTGCGCGCGACGATCGACGTCGGCGGCGACTACGGCTTCGGCAGCGCCGACGGCGGCGTCTGGGCGATCCACGTCGGCGGCGGCGCGGCGCTGGAGCGCGAGTGACGGGAGCGCGCTCGGGGGCGAGCCGATTCTCGGACAGGCTGTGAGCGAGCGCGACGTGCGCGATCGGCTGTCGCTGATCGCGCACGCGGCGATGCCGCTGTGCAATCCGCTGTCGACGGGCGAGCTCGACGCGCTGCTCGGGTGGTGCGACTTCCCGCGGGCGTCCGCCGACGACCGTGGCGCGCGCGTGCTCGATCTCGGCGCGGGCCGAGGCGACGTCGGTCTGCGCTGCGCCCGGCGGTTCGGCGCGTCGGTGACGCTCGTCGACGTCTCGCCGATCTACCTCGCGGAGGCGGCGTCGCGCGCGAGAGAGGTGCCCGACGTCGACGTCGTACGGGAAGACGCCGCGACCTACCTCGAGCGCGCGCCCGGCGAGCTCGCGCTCGCGATCTGCCTCGGCGCGACGCATGCGCTCGGCGGCATCGAGCCGAGCGTGCGCGCGCTCGGACGGGTCGTGTGCCCCGGAGGCGCGATGTTGATCGGTGACCTCGTCGCGCTCGGCCCCCGCGCCGCAATGACCTTCGACGTTCCCGAGCACGCTGCGCTCCGCGGGCCCGGCGCTCGTCTCGAGCGCGTCGCGCACGAGCTCGTGGTCGGCCCCGAGCGCATGCGCGCCTACGAGGACGCGTGGACGAGCGCGGTCGAGCGGCACCTCGACGCGCATCCCGACGACGCCGGCGCCGCGTGGGCGCGCGCTCGGATCGCGTGGATGCGCGAGCACGCCGCTGCGATCGACGAGCTTGCGTTCGCCGCCTGGCTGGTGCGCTGACCTCGCATCATCGGCGACCGCAGCGCGGCGCGCGATGCCGCGCGGATCACCGGCGCTGCTTCAGCGCGTCCTCGAGCTCGGCGATCCGCCTCTCGGCAGCCTCTGCGCGCGCTCTCTCCTGCGCGGCGCGCTCGCGGTCGGCCGGGAGAGGCTCCCCGCCCGGATCGATCCAGCGCAGGAAGGGCCCGTCCTCCTCGTAGACGTCTCCCTCGCGCGTGCCGAGCGCGAGCCCGAGCCTCGCGACCGGCACGTCGCCGCGCGCGTCCTTCGCGATCGCGACGTACTCCCCGCGCGCCGCATCCAGCGCGTAGCCCTCGAGCACGCGGCTGAACGGATCGTAGAGGACGTACGTGCCCGTCCTCCACACGCGCGCGTAGAGCCGCATCTTCTCGCCGCGATCGATCGCCTCGGTGCTCGGCGACAGCAGCTCGATCACGACGTCCGGCAGTCGCCCCCCTTCCTCCCACACGACCCAGCTCTTCCGCGGCTTCTTGACGGTGTCGAGCACGACGAACACGTCAGGGCCGCGGAAGTGCTCACCTCTCGTCTGCAGCTCCGAGAAGTACACGAACATGTTGCCTGCGACGCAGAAGTCCTGCCGCTCGGCCCACGCGGCCGCGAGCGTGTCGATCAGCAGGTTCATCTGCACGCGGTGGCGCCCCGTCTCCATCGGCTCCCCGTCGTCGAACGGCAGGTCGCCCTGCCCGGGCGGAGGCGTGGGAGCGAACGGATCGCGCTCGAGGGCCATGCCTTCGAGCTTGCCACGCGCCTCGGTCATGCGCGACGGCAGTGCAGCTCGCGATCCGGCGCACGAGCCCATGAAATCAACGGAAAACGAGATGCGAAGCGGCGGATCGGCGGGCGGGCGGTGTCGGCCGCCACCTCTCGGCGCGTCATCGATCGGCTCGCCCGCTCCGGTCGCTTCCGTCCACGCGCCGAGCGCGCTCCCGTGCGCGCCCTCCGGGGCGAGCACTCCTGTCGGCGGTCAGACGCGCAGCAGCACCGAGCCCCAGTTCAGGCCCGCGCCGAGCGCGAGGAAGCACACCAGCTGTCCGCGGCGCAGCCGTCCGTCGCGCATCATCTCGTCGACCAGGATCGGGATCGTGGCCGCCGACGTGTTGCCGTACTTCGCGATGTTCGAAGGCACCTTCTCGGGCGCGATGCCGAGCGACTGCCGCACCGACGCGTTGATCCGATCGTTCGCCTGGTGCGCGATGAACCAGTCGATGTCGCCGAGCTTCACCTCGCACTGCTCGCAGACCTCGTGCACCGCCTTCGGCAGCAGCGTGACCGCGCTCCTGTAGAGGTCCTTCCCCTTCATCGTCGGGATGTGCGAGTCGGAGTCGGCGTCCCAGTAGTGCCGCCGAGTGAACATCCCGCCCGGCACCCAGATCTGATCGGCCGCGCGCCCGTCGCTGTGGTTCACCGCGCCGAGATAGCCATGCCCCTCGGTCGTGCTCTTGCGCAGCACCAGCGCGCCCGCGCCGTCGCCGAAGAGCACCGCGATGCCGCGATGCTTCGTCGCGAACTCGTGCTCCTCCGGCGTCGCCGTCGCGTCGCCGAGCAGCGCGTCCCAGGCGTACGGCATGAACCCGGCGTGCGCCTCGGCGCCGATCAGCAGCACCGTCTTCGCCGCGCCCGACGTCACGAGCGCATCGGCGAGCTGCATCGCGAACGGGATCGCCGCGCACTGCTGACGGATGTCGAGCGCCGGCACGCCCGGGATCCCCAGCTTCGCGCCGAGCAGCGCGCCCGAGCCCGGGAACGCGTGCTCCGGCGTCATCGTCGCGAAGATCACGTAGTCGACCTCGCGCTTGTCGATCTCGGCGCTGTCGAGCGCCTTCTGCGCCGCGATGACCGCGAGGTCGCTGACGCCCTCGCCCTCGGCGACGTAGTGGCGCTGCTCGATGCCCGAGCGCGGCCTGATCCACTCGTCGCTCGTGTCCATCACGCGCGCGAGCTCGTCGTTCTTGATCGGACGCCCCGGAACGTGCCGTCCCGAGCCGACGATCGTGATTCCCGGCATGCTCTGTCCGATCCTCTGCTTCCGCGTTTCGCGACGTTAGCAGGGCCCTCGGGGCGAGCCATGACGCGGTGCGTCGTTCTACCCGGAACGGCCCGGCGCTGGGTCCGAGCGGTGCGTCTCGAAGCCACGCGGAGGTCACGTCGCCTCGCATCGCCCCGGCGTTGTCGCCGTCGAGCGCGTCTCCTGGAGGAGCTCCGAGAGAATGATGCGGTGCCGGCGGAGGCGACGCGTCGGAGTGCGGCATGGCGCCCCTCGATCGTGATCGCGCGCGTGCACGGCACGACGGTTGCGGCAGTTCGCGCGTTCCCGGACGAACGAGGAGAAATCAATGGAGCACATCGAAGAACACCGCGGTCCGATCGCCGGCACGTACACGACCACCAACCACGTCGGCACCGACTACGACCGGCCCCGATCCACCATCAGCTGGCGCGCCGTCCTCGCGGGCGTGGTCGTCGCCCTCGCCGCCCAGATCCTGCTGACCACCCTCGGGCTCGCGATCGGAGCGACCACCCTCGACGCGAACGCGAGCACCGGCACGCTGCGCGACACCGGCATCGGCGTCGGCGTCTGGTACCTGATCAGCACGCTGATCTCAGTCTTCTGCGGCGGCATGGTCGCCGGCATCAGCGCGCGCGAGCTCACGAAGACGCTCGGGTCGATCGAAGGGCTGCTCGTGTGGGCGCTCTCGCTCCTGCTGACGATCTGGTTCGTGACCAGCGGCGTGCAGTCGGTGATCGCGCAGGCGAGCGGCATGATCGCGGTCGACCCCGCGGCGATGCAGGGCGCGCAGATGCCCAACCTCCCGCAGAACATGCAGCTCGGCGAGCAGACCGCGCAGCAGCTGACGGGCGCCTCGACGGCGGCCTCGTGGATCGCGTTCGGGACGCTGCTGCTCTCGGCGATCGCAGGCGTGCTCGGCGGCATCGTGGGCTCGCGCTTGAACCGCAAGCAGCTGCACGGCAGCACCACGACGACGACTCGGCACGAGGTCCCGGCGGTGCAGACGCTCCGGCCGACCGAGGCGTGAGCGACGCGACCGGGCGCAGGCCCGCGCGCTGCACCGGCCCCCGCCCCGATCGGCGGGCGGCCGGCGCGGCGTTCTCGCGTTCCGTCGACGTCCAAGCTCCGCGCGCGAGCCCGTGTCCGACGCTGTCATGGCGTACCGAGACGACACCGATGCGGCGAGAGAGCGGCGTGACGCGCTGCAGCGCGAGCTCACCGAGATCGATCGCGGGATCGCGGCCGAGACCGACCTCGTCCAGCGCCGCGCCGACGTCGCGCGCGCCATCGACGACGCCTCGCGAGAGATCGAGCGCGCTCGCGCCCGCGTCGCGCTGCCGATGCTCGCGACAGTACGGATCGCGAGCCCATGCGCCGCGCGCTGGGACGACATGCGCGGCGACGAGCGCGCGCGGCACTGCGGCCAGTGCGACAAGACCGTCTTCGATCTCTCCGCGATGACCGGCGACGAGGCGGAGGCTCTCCTGCGCGAGCACGGCGCCTCGATGTGCGCGCGGTTCTACCGCCGCGCCGACGGCACCGTGCTGACCGCCGACTGCTCGGTGGGCGCAGCGCGCCGCCGCCGCCGCGGCTGGGCGCTCGCCGCGGGGATGACC
>JALYRN010000564.1 GCA_030855295.1 Myxococcota bacterium
AGCAGGAGAGGCGCGACCCGTTCGTCCCTCCGGCGCGCGCAGCGCCACGCCGTCGTTCGCGAGCCCGCGCAGCGCGTCGAGCGTGCCGGGGCGGGCGTCGACCCGCTCGCGCAGCTCGATCAGCACCGCGACCCGATCGCGATCCGGCATCGCACCGCGCGCTGCGAAGAACGGCGCGGCGGGACGGCGACCCGCGAGCGCCTCGGCGATCGCAGGATCCACGCGCACCGACGGCTGCTGCGGTGGCTGCTGCGCCGCGGTCGGGGAGCTCATCGCGAGCACGCTGATCGCGAGCACGATGATCGAGAGCCCGGAGGAGAAGAACGACCGGACCAGCGCGAGCGGTGTGCGTGTCATGGCGCGGCGCGCGTCACGCACGCAGCATGCCACGCGCCAGCGCTCGGAACGCCGCCAGAATCTGCGAGCCGTGGGCGGCTGGTGTGCAAGTCACGCGCGCCGGCCTGGCACAATCCTGTCGTGCGCTGCACGCTCCGGCCGCGATGCGCACGCTCGTGACGACGTCCGCGATCTTCCTCGCGGGATGCTTCACCGAGTCGCCCGACGTGCTCCAGGACACGCTCGGCGTCGCGGTCGGCTGGGAGTGCGACGGCGGCGAGTGCGAGGTCTCGCTGCGCCGCGTGACCGCCGATCCTCCGGTCTGCGCCGCCGACGATCGCTGGGTCGTCGGCGCGGGCGCGGTCGCGATCCTCTGCGCGGCGAGCGAGGAGGGCGGGGAGCTCGCGGTGCACGAGAGCACGTGTCGTCCGATCGCGTGCGACGACGAGCTCGACTGCCCGCAGTGGGACGATCTGAGCTACGGCTGCGACGTCGGGATCTGCACCACGTCGTTCTTCGATCTCGACCCGCTCGACGTGCGCGCGGCCTGCCTGCGGCTGGTGCCCCGACGCGAGACGTGCGAGGCGCAGGACGCCGACGCGGACACGATCGCGCGCACCGCGATCGCGGCGGCAGCGTGCCCCGACGGCGCGCCCGGCTGCGCGATTCCGGAGGAGTGCCGCCCGTGACCGCGCGCCGCATCGAGTGGCCGGCGGCGCTCGCGGCGGTGCTGATCGGCCTGGCGGTCGGTGGCTTCGGGACGCTGCGCGCCGGATGGATCGCGGGCGCGATCGCGGGCGCGATCGTCGCGATCGCGATCTATCTCTGGAGCACGCGGCGCTCGCGCCGGCGCGCGCAGCTCGCGCGCACGCCGCTCTCGGGCTCGATGCGCGAGCTGCTCGAGGAGAAGATCGAGCTCTACCGGCGGATGCCCGACGAGGAGAAGGCGCGCTTCGAGAAGGAGGTGAAGTTCTTCCTCGACGAGCAGATCGTCACCGGTCCGCGCGGCGCCGCGCTGCCCGAGCGGCTGCGCATCCTGGTCGCGGCGTCGGCCGTGATCATCGTGTTCGGCCGGCGCGGCTTCCGGTATCCGAAGCTGCGCGACGTGGTCGTCTACGACGAGGCGTTCGACGACGAGTACGAGCAGGGCCACGACAAGAACATCCTCGGGATGGTGCACGGGCAGGGGCCGATCCTGTTCTCGGCGCGCGCGCTCGAGCACGGCTTCGCGAACACCAAGGACGGTCTCAACGTCGGCCTGCACGAGTTCGCGCACGTGCTCGACTTCGAGACGGGCGCGGTCGACGGCGTGCCGAGCTTCATGCCGTGGAAGAACGTGAAGCCGTGGCTGCACGTGATGCACGACGAGGTGAAGCGCGTCGAGACCCGTGGCTCGATCCTCCGGCAGTACGCGGCGACGAACGAGGCGGAGTTCTTCGCGGTCGCGACCGAGGCGTTCTTCGAGCGTCCCAAAGTGCTGCGGCAGAAGCACCCCGAGCTGTACGAGCTGCTCAAGGAGACGTTCGGACAGGATCCGGCGGGGGCGGTGGTGTCCTCGTGAGCTCGCGGGCGATGCGCGCGCACGGCCGGTACGACCTCGCGGCGGCGAGGCGCGATCTGCACGGCCACTACTGGACGTTCGGGAGCTTCGTGCGCGGGATGGTGACGCCGCTGCGCGCGCCGCGCGACCAGCCCTTCCTCGCGCGGCTCGAGGACCCGATCTCCGGCACGATCGACGTCACCGGTCGGCTCGCGACCCCGCCGGGCGCGCGCGACGTGGTCGTGGTGCTGCACGGGCTCGGCGGCAGCGTCGCGAGCCGCTACATGTTGCTCGCGGCGGGCGCGGCGCTCGACGCCGGGATGGCGTGCCTCCGCCTCCACCTGCGCGGCGCGGATCGCCTCGGCGGCGACGTCTACCACGCGGGCCTGACGCACGATCTCGAGGCCGCGCTCGCGAGCGAGGAGCTCGCCGGGTTCGAGCGCATCTTCGTGCTCGGCTACTCGCTCGGCGGCCACGTCGCGCTCCGCTGGGCCTCGGATCGCACGCGCGCGCACTCCTCGCGGGTGCGCGCGATCGCTGCGATCTGTCCGCCGATCGATCTCGCGAGCGGGGTGCGCGCGATCCAGCGGATCGATCGTCGCCCCTATCAATTCCACGTGCTGCGCGGGCTCAAGGAGCACTACGTCGCGGTCGCCGCGCGCCACGGCGAGCGGACGAAGATCGCGCCGGCGAGCATCGCCGACGTGCGCCGCATCCGGACGATCCTCGAGTGGGACGAGCGCGTGATCGCGCCGCGCTATGGCTTCTCGAGCGCGGATCACTACTACGAAGAGGCGGGCGTCGGTCCGCACCTCGGCGCGATCGAGATCCCCACGCTCCTCGTCGCCGCCGACGCCGATCCGATGATCCCCGACGCGACCGTGCGCCCCGCGCTCGCGCGCGCGAGCAGCGCCGTGCACGTGGTGTGGACCGGTCGCGGCGGCCACGTCGGCTTCCCCGACGACCTCGTGCTCGGCCTCGTCGACGGCGCGTCTGCGCTCGGGCAGCCCGCCGCGGGGATCGAGCGCGAGATCGTCGCGTGGCTGTCGGCGCGGTGAGCGCGGCTCGGTCCTGTTGCTCGGTGGATCGCGAGGCGCCACGATCGACGGCGGTGCTGGCCCGGGAACAGATCATCGAGGCGCTGGAGGCGCTCGACGTCGAGCTCGCGGGCGAGGGCGTCCGTGCCGAGCTGTACATCGTCGGGGGCGCAGTGATGTGCCTGGCGCTGGAGTCGAGGCCGTCCACGAAGGACGTCGACGGCTGGTTCACGGAGCCTCAGGCGGTGCGCCGCGCTGCGCGGCGCGTCGCCGAGGAGCTCTCGCTCCCCGAAGACTGGCTGAACGACGCCGCGAAGGCGTTCGTGCCGCAGGGTGCGGTGTTCGAGCGGTGGCGGTCGCTTCCTCATCTCGACGTGTGCGTCGCCGACGACCGCACCCTGCTCGCGATGAAGTGCGCGGCGGCGCGGACGGAGGAGGACGCGGGCGACATCCAGACGCTCGCCGCGCGCCTGGGCCTTCGCTCGGCCGGCGAGGTCCTCGCGGTCGCGCTCGCCTTCTTCCCCGAGGAGCGACTGCCGGTCCGCACTCGGCTCCTGATCGAGGAGCTGTTCCCGTGACCGCGCTCGAGTGCCTCGAGACCGCGCGCGCGTCCGGGACGGCCTGGCAGCGGGTCGTCAATTCCTTCGTCGACGACTTCCGCCGCGCCGACGTCGATCAGAAGCGCGCGATGACGACCGATCCGATCCGGCAGCAGGGCCGGCTCGAGGGGCTCGTCGCTGCCGTCGTGAGCGCGCTCTGCCGTGAGGCGGCAATCGACGCGCCGGACTGGGTCGGGACGATCGGGAGCCCGGATCCGTTCTTCGCGTTTCCCGCGCGCAGCTTCGAGATGCGCCTGCGCCTGATGATCGAGTCGCCGCCGCCCTTCCGCGTTCGCAACGTCTTCGTGCCCGAGAGCTACCTCTCTCGCGCGTGAGCGGACGCCCCTGAGGCTCTCAGCTCTCTCGGGTCGCGTCGAGGACCGTGCGGCCCTGGGTCTCGAGCGCGCGCGGCGCGGCGACCGCGGCGAGCGTGGTGGCGATGTCGTCGGCGCTGAGGCCGGGCAGGTGCTCCGGCGCGCGCACGACCGCCGCGACCGCGAGGTCGTCGATGCTGACGATGCCGAGCAGCGTGCCGCCCTGGTTCAGCACCGGCAGTCGACGCACCTGATGACGCTTCATCAGGATCTCGGCGCTGCGCACGGTGTCGTCGGCGCGGACCGCATGCACGATCGGCGACATCGCGGTCGCGACCTCGATCTTCTCGAGGCGCTCCTCCTGGATCATCGCGCTCATGCAGATGTCGCGATCGGTGATCATCCCCGTGACCCGGCCCTCGCCGTCGACGACCGGGAGCACGCCGACGCCGTGCGACCACATCGCGCGCGCGGCCGTGTAGAGCGTGTCCTCCGGCGTCACCGTGGTCGGGGCGCTGGTCATGATCTCGTGAACGCGCATGTCCGGTCCTCCGTGTCTGTTCCTCCATAAGCTGCGCACCCGGACGCGCCCGGCAAGCGAGCGCCGCCGATGTCCGCCGATGTGAGACAGCACGCGCGCGCCGCGAGGAGCTCGCGGCTTCGCAATTCTTCACGGTTCCTCCACGAGCGGCGGGTGGACCGACCTGGCACACCGACGCATATCCATGCGCGTCATGCCGCTCCGGATTGGCCTCTTCGCGCTGCTCTCGCTCGCGACGGCGTGCGACCGCGGCAGCACGGTGATCGAGGCACCCGACCGCGGGCGTCTCGTCGTGGTCGAGCCCGCGACGCTCGGCGTGGCCGAGGAGCGCGTGACGATGCTCGGTGACGTGCAGGGCGAGGTCGAGGTGCGCGTGTTCGCGCAGCTGCCCGAGCGCATCCGCACGCTGCACGTGCGGGAGGGCGACGTCGTGCGCGCGGGCGATCCGATCGCGACGCTCGACGCCGACCTGCAGGCGACCGGCGTCGAGCAGGCGGGCGCGGCCGTGACCGCCTCGGAGTCGGCC
>JALYRN010000053.1:0-3782 GCA_030855295.1 Myxococcota bacterium
CGACGACAGCGACGACCTGCGTCGCCGATCACGACCCGCGGAATGGGTGATCACGTAGCCGCGAAACGAGCGGCTCCAGGTGATCACGTCGCGGCGAAACGAGCGTTCACGTCACGCGAAACCCGCATTGGGGTACCGTCGATGCTGTCGCGCACGCGAGTCGGAGCAGAGCTACGCGGCGGTCGCGAGCGCGCGCTCGACGATCGCGGCGTGCAGTCGCGCCATCGCCCACGTACCCGCGGGGAACACGACCTCGCGCAAGCCGGTGCGCCACCGATCGAGCGCATCGCGATACGCCGCCCGGAACGTGCGCAGCAGACGAATGGCCTCGATGCGCGTCGCGCTCTGTCCGCGCCCAGCGGCGATCACCGGATTGCGATCGCGGATCGGCTCGTACCCCTTCATGCGCCGGTACGGCGAGATGCGCTCGCAGCGCTTCGGCCCGGCGAAGGCGCGGCCTTTCTCGCGCTGCGCGGCCTTCGCCTCGAGCTCGATCCTCTCGACCTCCGCCGCCACCGCCTCGCGGAAAGACTCCGGCGTGTACAGCTCCTCGAGCATCGGCGGAAGCGTCAGCGTGACCGACGCACGCTC
Organism: Myxococcota bacterium; assembly: GCA_030855295.1. GTDB lineage: Bacteria > Myxococcota_A > Polyangia > Polyangiales > Sandaracinaceae > Sandaracinus. Next base: position 592 of record JALYRN010000053.1, read on the forward strand.
ACCCCACTGCGGGTTCGACGCGGAGAAGAAGAACGTCGGTCGAGCGGCTACGAGGACGCCGCCCGCGAGCTGCTCCACCAGCGTCGTCACGCCGGGCCAGTCGCGTGCGCGCTCCACGAGCCCAGCCGCGGCAGGATTCGCGATCGCGTACCCGATCTCCTGGATCACGGCCTCTGGTGTCACGAGCTCGACGATGGACGGTGGCTCGTGATCCCAGACTGGTCCTTCCCACTTCCGTACTACCTTCGTCGCGAGCGCGACCAGCCGGTGGAACATCTGCAGGAACATCGGGAGGACGCCGCGCACGTCGGTGACGACGAGGTGCTCGTGCGTGCTCATCAGGATCGCGGCATGGATCTCGACGCCGAACATCTGCGCGCACCAAGCGAGCGCGAAGACGAAGAGCTGTGTGATCCGCGGATCGGGCGCGAAGAGGCAATGACGTCGAAGGGCGCGCCGGGTGATCAAGAACGTCGCGCCTTCGCGGATGCGGCGTGGCTGGGTCATGCGACGGCGCGAAGCAGCCCACATGCCGGTCATCGAGCACGCAGATCGTCGGCACTTTCGCTGAGCACAGGGTGGCGGCCGCCGGCGAACCGCCGCCACTCCGCCAACCCGGGTCGGGTCGCCCCGGTCGGGTCGCCCCCGCAGGCGACGCCGGTGTGCTGGAGCCACGAGCCGTATTCCCCCTCGGAGCTCGCGCACGTCGACGAGTGGCGCGCGGATGCGCGGCTCCGCTGGATCCATGCGATGACCTACGAAGGCCGGGGCGTGATCGGGATCACGACGGAGGGCCGCCTCGAGGCGATCACGCTGGACGACCGGCCGGGGACCTCATGGGGTCGGCGCTTCGTGTCGTTCTCCGGACGTACCTACGTGCATGCGGTCGGGGGCGAGCGGGGCTGCGCGTGGACCGCCGATTTCGAGAGCGTCTGCTGGTCGCTCGCGTGGGGGTCGCCCGCACTCATCCAGCCAGATCGACCGACGCGTGACTTCTCGTGGTTCTTGTGCTGGCTGCCGGCCGATGGCGACGTGTCCGACGAATGCCGGAGCTTCGAGCGCGCAGACGCCCCAGGGCGCGAGGAAGTCTTCGCCCGCTTCGATGGTGAGATGTTCTCGACATGCGCGCTCCGGCGCGACGGCACCGTGTTTCGCCCGCGCGTCGCAGGAGACCCGCCCGCCGAGAGGTTCGGTCAGATCCGGTGCAACGAGTACGGCGCCGGATGCGGCGTGACGTTCGCGGGCGAGCTCTCGTGCTGGTCGGCGCGGGACTCCTCGATCCCGCTGCCCGCCGGCGATCCGTTCGCTCCCTGAGCGGCGCTCCGTACGCACCCGGGACGATCAGCGCACCAGCACCGCCTCGTCGACGTCGTAGCCGAGCTCGAACGGATCGCCGTGATAGTCGAACACGACGAGCACGGCGTCGCGGCCGGGCACGCGCGCCGCGTGACGCAGGCGAACACGAGATGTCCCGAACGCCTCGACGTGCGTCTCCGCGGTGTGGCCGTCGACTTCGACCCGCACGCGCAGCGTCATGAACTGCATGTGCAGCAGGGCGGGCTCCACCCAGCGCCGATACCTGCGCTCGATCGTTCGATGCAGTGTGACCGAGCCGGGAGGCACCGGGGGCATGGGCGTCAGTCGCCTCCGCAGCCGCTCGAGGCGAGCCGTGCGAGCGTCGAGATCCTCGTGCGCGAACTGCCGCGACTCGGTCACGCGTCCGCTCTCCGCGTCGAGCAGGAGGAGCGAGCAGCCCTCGCCCGTCTCGACCTCGCCTTCCATGCAGCGGAGCATCACGACGAGGTCGCGCGCAGCTTCGTACCCGAGCACCTCGATCCGGGTGTCGCCCCCGACCGTCGCCGATGCAGTCGCCGGAAAGGCGAGCACGGCGAGCGCGACGAGCACGGATGTTCGCAGACTGGTCACCGGCGCGAGCGGAGCAGCGATCGTGCCCCTGCGAATTGGTCCGGGAACAGGCATTCGCGGTCTCGCAGCGCCTCTCGCGCGACGCGCTCTCGTGGTCAGCCGGACGCGGGAACGAGTGCGCTCACAGCGTCCGCGGCGACGCGAGCTCGCGGAGGAGCGCCTGCCACGGTCGTGAGCACAACTTGTGGATGGCGCGCCGGGCGCGATGGAAGAGCACGATGGACGATCGGGGCCGGGCGCTCGTCGAGCTCGGGGAGGCGCTACGCGAGGCGGGGTACGAGCACGTGCCGGTCACGCCGGTGACCCACGCGCGCGTGCTCGCACGGCCGCGGTGGAGCGGCTGCGCGCGGACGCTCCGCGATGTGTTCGGCTGGAGCATGGCGTTCGAGCGCGAAGGCGGACCGCTGCCGGCGTCGATGATCGCGCGGCTCGAGCGGGCGGGCGCGCTGGCGATCGAGGAGGGAACGGGGCGGGCGCGGAGCCGCGTGCGGTTCGCGACGGTGCGCGGCGCGCTCCACGTCCACTCGGCGTACCCGACGAGCTCCGTCGACTCGGTGTTCTTCGGGCCGGACACGTACCGCTTCGTCGCGCTGCTCGATCGCACGGTGACGCGCGCGCGGCGCGCGGTCGATGTCGGCACGGGCAGCGGTGCGGGCGGGCTGTCGATCGCGGCGCGCGTCGACGCGCTCGTGCTCGCCGACGTGAGCGATGCGGCGCTCGAGGCGGCGCAGGTGAACCTCGCGCTGCAGCCGGAGGTCGCTCCCGAGCGCGTGTCGATCGTGAAGAGCGACGTGCTCTCGGGGATCGGCGCAGCGGAGCGAGGACGAGGCGCGCCGATCGATCTCGTGATCGCGAACCCGCCGTACATGGCGGACTCCGCAGGGCGAAGCTACCGCGACGGGGGCGGCGAGCTCGGGACAGGGCTCGCCGTCCGTATCGTGTCGGAGGCGCTGCCGCTCCTCGCGCCCGGAGGAAGGCTCGTCCTCTACACCGGCGCGCCGATCGTCGACGGCCGCGACGTGCTGCGCGAGGCGCTGCGCGACGTGCTCGCCGAGGCCGGCGGGCGCGCGAGCTACGAGGAGCTCGACCCCGACGTGTTCGGCGAGGAGCTCGAGCAGGAGGCGTACCGCGACGTCGAGCGCATCGCGGCGGTCGCGCTGATCGTCGATCGCGACTGACGTTCGAGTCGCGGCGGGCTCAGTCGACCGGAGTGCTCGCCCCGGAGGGACCGGACGGGAGCGCGCGCTGCGCGCGCGGACGGCAGG
>JALYRN010000053.1:3792-15653 GCA_030855295.1 Myxococcota bacterium
GACGGCAGGGCCCGGAGCGGGCGAGCCGATTTTTGGACAGCCGCTCAGTACACGCCGGGAACGATCTTGTACGGGACGAGCCTGCGGTACTCGTCCCAGGTCTCGCCGTACTTCGCGCGGCAGCGCGCGTCGTCGCGGCCGGCGCGGTCGAAGAGGAGGATCGTCAGGAAGACGAAGTAGAAGTACGGCACCGCGTTCGTGAAGCCGGCGGGGACGGCCCAGCAGAACGCGAGGACGAGCTCGGGGACGTAGTGGAAGTGCCTCGCGAGGCCCCAGTAGCCCGAGGTGAGCAAGAGGTTCGTGCGCTCCGAGCCGTCGGTCGTGCGGTAGTGCGCGACGAGCGTGCGCGGCGGGCGGCCCCATACCTTCGCTCGGCCCTGCGTGGCGCGCACCTGCTGCCGCTGCGCGTCCGCGGCGTAGTTCATCCACAGCGCGATCAGGCCGACCATCACGATGCCGAGCGTGACCGGCGCCGGCAGGTCGCTCGGACGGTCCGCGAGGTACTGGCCGAAGATCGTGTAGACGCCCGGCACCCACACCAGCACGCCCCAGCAGATGTAGTAGCCGAATCGGTCGTGCATGATGTCGAGCGAGGAGAAATACCCGCCCTCCCACACGAAGAACTTGAGCAGATAGATGATCACCAGGCCCGACGAGACCGCCATCGAGCTGCTGATCGCGCCATAGGCCTCGTGCTGGTGCAGCGCGAAGATCAGGAAGAGCGCGCTCCAGCCCATCATCGACACTCGGCAATTGACCAGCTGCTTCAGGCTCACGCCGAACAAGCGCGGATGCAGCTCGACGCCCTGGAAGAAGTCGAACAGCAGATGTCCCGTGTACGTCGCGTCCTTGCTCGACGGGTAATTGCGACCCTTCCAGTACAAGAACGCACAGAACGCGAGCGCGAAGACGTTCAGGATCACCAGCAGCGAGCCGAGCTCGCGGTGCACCGCCGTCGCCGACCACAGCCCCGCCGCCCACGTGACGAGCAAGAGGCCGTGCGTGACGATCCACGCCGCGATGCCGTTCTGCCGATACTCCGGCTGCTCGCCCGTCGGCGTGACCGGGCCGAGCAGCTTCTTCCCCGGCAGCGCGCCGAGCAGCACGCCCTGGAACGCCACCCAGCCGGCGAGGATGCCCAGCGCGGACCAGCTCGGGCGGGGGAACAGCCGGGCGAACGTGGCCGCGTCGATCCCGGTGACGAACGCGACGATCGATCCGTCGAAGTGCGCGCAGATCATCCACAGGACGATCACCAGCATCGGCGTGGTCGACAGGAGCAGCGCGGGTCCGATCCAGCGGCGCAGCGCGCCGATCTCGAGCGGCTGTCGCGCTGGAGGCGCGGGCCGCGACGCGGACCCGTGCCCCGTGAGCATCCATGACATCACTCGCTTCGCCGACACCGTGACCTCCTCGAACGCTGCGCGCCCGGCCCGATACCGCCGGCGTGATCGCTGACGTATGCGCGGCGCGGCGCCCCTCAACCGGGGTCCGGGATCGACGTGCCCCGCCGCGGGCGCGGCGCACCCTATCTCAGCGCGCGCGACAGTAGGCGGCGATTCCCGGCGAGACGTCCTCGCACTCGCTGCCTGGCTCGTATCCGCGCTGCGTGCAGTGGCTCTCGGCCCACGCCGAGGTCTCGAGGAACCCCGCGGCCGCGGGCACGCCATTGCAGAGCGTGTCCTCGACGCGCGTCGACGCCTGCAGACACGCGGTCAGGTAGGACGTCGCCTGCGTCGCGCAGTTCGGATCGACGTAGCCCCCGCAGGCGAGCCGTCGCTGGATCGCGGACTGGAAGCACTCCTCGCCGCTCAGGCCGGGACCGGCCGCGATCCCCTCGCGCTGCGAGCGCGCGTCGTCGGCGTCGGCCTGATCGACGCCCGAGACCAGCCACACGAAGCCGCCGCTGATCGCGCAGAGACACGTGCCGCCGCCGAGCAGCAGCACCGCCGCGACGCCGAGCGCGATCCACAGCCCCTTGTTCGACACGCGCGGGAGCATGCACCACCGGCGCGCCTCGGCGCGAGCGCTCCGGGTATGCTCGCGGCGATGCGCTGCGCTTCGCTCTTCTGCTCGCTCTCGTCGTTGCTCGTGCTGGCCGCGTGCGGCGGCGATCCGATCCGCGCCGAGCTCGACGCGAGCACGCCGTCCGACGCCGCACCGCTCGATGCCTACGTCGCGCTCGACGCGCCGGCCCCGATCGACGCCGCGCCCCGGCTCGACGCGCGCGACGACGCCGCCCTTCCCGGCGATGCCGGCCCTCCTGCGTTCGGCACGATCGTGGGCACCTGCGGCACGGTCGCCGCAGAGCTCGACGAGGCGGACCCCTCGTTCGTGCTCGTACGCTTCGACTTCGCCGACGACGCCTTCGACGATCCCGAGGAGCGCCCTCTCCTCACCGCCGGCGCGCAGGAGATCCTCGCCGAGGGCACCGCCGGTGGCAGCTCGGGCATCAGCGAGGCGTTCGCGTTCGAGGTGCTCGCGCGCTGCGAGGGCGCGTCGCTGGTCAAGACCGAGACCGAGATCGCCTACGATCCGCCGACCAGCAAGAAGACCGACATCCTGGTCGCGATCGACGGCATGCAGGTCGGCGTCAGCGTCACGCGCGCGGTCACGTTCCCGCCGACCGAGCCGTACACGACCGAGCGCGCGATGTTCATCGAGGGCAAGCTCGACGACATCCTCGAGAGCTCCGCCAACGTCGTCGCGGAGGACTCGTGGGTGAAGCAGCTCCTGGTCGTGATGGCGTACGGAGACATGCACGCCGAGTCGATCCGCACGGTGTGGGAAGGTTTGGACGCCGAGACCCGCGCCGACACCGTGCTCTACGTCGTCGTCACCGACGGCGCCGACGACATCGTCTACTTCGAGTGATCGGCGCCATGGTCGCCGCGGCGCCTTACCTGTGGTAAGGAAGAGTCATGAAGGCGTCCGCGCATGCGACGGTGACGAGCAAGGGGCAGGTGACGATCCCGCGCGAGGTGCGCGAGCGGCTCGGGATCCGTGCCGGTGATCGCCTGCTCTTCGCGGTGGGCTCCGACGGGGCGGTCGAGGTCCGGAAGGTCGCGTCGCGATCCCTCGACGATCTCGTCGGCATGCTCGGGCGACCGCGACGTCGGATGACCATCGAGCAGATGGACGAGGCGATCCGCGAGCGGTCCTCGAGGCGCGATGGTCGCGGCTGACACGAACGTCGCGGTGCGCGTCCTGGTCTCCGACGATCTCCGGCAGCAGCGAGCGATCGTCGCGCGGCTGAAGAAGGTCGAGGCCGCGGGCGAGAGCGTCCTGCTCACGCAGGTCGTGCTCGCGGAGATCGCGTGGGTGCTCGAGTCGGGCTACGGCTTCGCACGCGACGACGTCTTGCGGGCGATCGCGACGCTGGTGACGACGTCGCCATTCGTTCCGGAGGATCCCGCCATCGTCGCAGACGCACTGGCGATCGCGAGCGGCGGGAGCGTGGGGCTCGCCGATGGTCTCGTGCTCGCGACCTGCCGCGCGCGCGGCGCGACACCGCTGCTGACGTTGGATCGGAAGCTCCTGCGCGAGGACGGCTGCGAGCGCCCCTGATCACGCGATCGCGCGCCGGCCGTCCCACAGCGCGCGCAGCCGTCCGCCGATCCCGACCGACATCGACTCCGGCGCCGGCTGTCGCACGACGTGCAGCGTGCCTTGCTTGTTCGCGACGTCGAAGTGCGATCGTCCATCGGCGTCGCGCCACGCGAGCAGATCGATCGTCGCACCGCCGACGCGCAAGCCCCGCAGCTGCACGCGATCGATCGACGGCGGCAGCGCGGGATCCACGATCAGCACGTCGATCGGCGCGAGCGGCACCAGGCCGAGCATCGCCGTCAGGAGCATCGGGATCGCGCTCACGTTCCACGCCTGCGTCGGGTTCGCCTGCGGGTACGCGCCGGGGTGCGAGAGCTCGTCCTTCGAGTACCCGCCGACGCACTCCGGGATGCGGTTGCCGCGGAACAGCGACGCGAGCTCGAACGTCGCCTCCGCGAGCTCCATCGCTCGGTGTTCGAACCCGAACCGCCGGAGGCCGAACGCGATCGTCGCGTTCTCGACGCTCCACACCGAGCCGGTGTGATAGCTCAGCGGCGCGTACGACGGATGGTCGGCGCTCAGCGTGCGGATGCCCCAACCGCCGAAGAGATCCGGCGCGAACATCCGCTCGACGACGCGCGGCAGCTTCTCGCGCTCGAGGATGCCCGACGCCAGGCAGTGGCCGACGTTCGAGGTGATGCTGCGCACCAGGCGCTTGTCGGGATCGAGCGCCAGCCCGTAGTAGCCCTCGTCCTCCATCCAGAAGTCGCGATCGAAGCGCGCCTTGAGCGCCGTCGCCGAGTCCCAGTACGCGCGCGCGTCATCGCGCTGCCCGATCATCCACAGCAGGATCGCGAAGAGCTCCTGCGCCGCGAACCAGTAGCCCTGGATCTCGCACGCCGCGATCGGCGCCGGGACCGTGCGGCCGCGCGCGTCGACGATCGCGCCGCCGCTGTCCTTCCATGCCTGGTTCTTCGGCCCCATCGGCGAGCGCGTCAGGTACTCGAGATAGCCGTCGCCGTCGCGATCGCCGTGCTCGCGCGCCCAGTCGAGGATCCGTCGCGCGGTGTCGAGGTGCGAGCGCACGCTGCGCTCGTCGCCGCGCCATCCGAAGAGCTGCACCAGCGAGATGACGTACATCAGCGGGCTCGCGAAGTCGGCGTAGTGCGCGGCGAACGGGTTCTCGCCGAGCCGCGCCTGCGGCCCGCGCCGCACCTGGAACGGGATGCGCCCGGGCTGCTCGTCGGTCCAGTCGTCGAAGGAATCGGTCTGCATGCGGCCGAGCCGCGTCAGCGTCGCGTCGAGCACCGCGCCGCGATCGAGGAACGACGCGTGCCATCCCGCGGTGAGCGCGTCGCGCCCGAAGAGCGCGGGATAGAGCGGCATCCCCGCCGCGAGCGCGAGCCACTCGCGGCGTGTTCCGTCGAGCAGCGGCAGCGAGCGCAGATCGGCGATCGCCGAGTCCACCACCACCGACGCCCCGGCGCGGCCACGCACCTCGACCGCGGTCTGCCGCGCCCACCACGCCTGCAGCACGTCCTCGCGCGCTGCGATGTCCTCGCCCGCGAGCGCGTCCTCGAAGTCGACCGCGATCACGCGCATCGCGAGCGTCGCGTGCGCCCGTGGCCCGAGCTCGAGCGACCACGTGAGCCCGTCGCGATCGGCGTCGGCGCCGGGCGCCTCGACGTGCGTCGCGTAGGGCAGCGCGCGGTGCATCAGCCGCAGCTCGAGCGACGAGCCATCGGCGATGCGGCGCACCGGCGCGCGCGGCTCCGGCTCGTGATCGCCGAGCGCCTCGAGCAGATCGGCCCAGTCGGCGCCGAGCTCGATCCGCACGTCGATGCGCACCCGATGCGCCGAGCGATTCGCCAGCGCGATCCGGCTCTCGAGCCCGTCGAGCCGCACCTGGTGCACGACGCGCACGTCGATCGCGCGATGCGGCACACCATGCGCGTCGAAGGTCTCTTCGTCGCCCGACTGACCCGAGCCGCCACCGCCGAACGACTCGAGCTCGGGATGGATGTACACGAGCTCGATGCGCGACGGATCGGGCGACGCCAGCGAGCACAGGTGCGGCTCGCGCCCGTTCAAGCGCAGGCGTAGCGTCCTCAGATAACGCGTCTCGCGGAACCACAGCCCGCTCAGCGAGTCGCCCGCGCCCGCGCGCCCACGCGGATCGATCGCGAACAGAGACGCGCCGCGCCACGCGAACCGGAGCTGCGGCCTGATCTCGGCGGTGATCACGGAGTGTCAGGCCCTCGACGCGCCGTACGGCAGCGTGGTTCGGGGCTTCTCGTGCGCGTGCTTGCCAAGCGAGCTCGGCGCGTCCGGGTGCGCGTCCGGCTCGACGCCGATGCCGAGCCGGTCGACGAGCTCACCGCCGAGCCAGCCCGTGACGCCCGCGAGCACCAGCGCCGCGATCTCGAGCCCGAACGCGAGATCGGGCACCCCGAAGAAGCGCATGTCCGCGCGCTGCCACAGCGCGCCCGCGAGCAGCGCGATCACGATCGCGTTGCCGATGCCGTGCACCGCGCCGATGCGACGGGCGCGCGTCCGCTTCGGGATCGCCGTGTAGTCGATCAGCCCGAAGATCGCCGCGAGCACGCCGGTGCCGACACCGATCGTCAGGTTCCAGAACGACACGATCGTCAGCGCGTCGAGGTCGACCACGCGCGCGACCACGTCGAGCAGGATGCCCGTCACGAAGAGCCCGAACGGGATCGGGATCAGCATCTGGTGGATCGGATGTCCGAAGAATCGCGCGCGGGCTTTCATGGGCTCGGTCCTCCCAGCGCCGACGGAGGAGCAAGGTGAGTGCCGCGCGCTCGCACCCCCGAGCACCCGCTCCCACGCTCACGCGCGCCCGCGCACCGGTGTGGCGAAGCTGCGTTCGCGCGCTTCGATGCCCCGATCGCGCGCGCGACCGCCCACGGATGCGGCGTTCCCTCCGCGTGCTAGCTTCCTCCGCGATCCATGGCCTCCATGCCTCCGCCTGCGGGCCGTCCCAAGATCCTCGTCGTCGAGGACGAGGCCGATCTCCGGCGCATGCTGCTGTACGTGCTCGGCACCGTCGGCGACGTGACGGAGGCGGTCGACGGGGAGGACGCCTATGCGCGCCTCAGCGCGGGCTTCGTGCCCGACGTGATCGTGACCGATCTGATGATGCCGCGGATGGACGGGCTGCAGCTCGCGCAGAAGCTCAAGAACGATCCGGTGCTCGGTCGCGTGCCGGTCGTCATGCTCACCGCGAAGACCACCGCGCGCGACGTGATCGCCGGCATCAACGCGGGCGCGCGCCACTACGTGACCAAGCCGTTCAAGACGGAAGAGCTCGTTGGCAAGGTCCGCAAAGCCCTCGCGGCCCGCGCGAAGTAGCGACGGCGAGCCCGCGCCGGTCGCCGTCTCGACGAAGAAGACGGCGCTCCCGCTCGCGGTGCGCGTGCGCCCGTGGCTGCTGCTCGCGCTCTCGGCGGTGCTGATGTTCCTCGGCTTCGCGGGGTTCGGCATCTGGCCGCTCGCGTTCGTCGGGATCATCCCCGCGCTCTTCGTCTTCGATCCGCTGGAGACGCGCGGCGGCTTCGAGCGGCCGGCGGGCAAGTGGTTCTTCTGGCGCGCGCTGTTCTTCGGGTACCTCGCCGAGCTCGGCGGCTTCTACTGGCTCGTGACGACGCTGGTGGACTTCTCGGGCTTCCCGCTCGTGATCTGCCTGCTCTTCGGATCGATCTTCTTCCTCTTCCAGGGCCTGCAGTTCGTCGCGATCCTCGCGCTCTGGGCGCGCGCGCGGGCGCGCGGTTTCTCGGCGACGCCGGCGCTGGTCGCCGCGTACCTCGCGAGCGAGGCCGTGTTCCCGATGCTCTTCGAGCACTACTACGGCAGCGCGTTCCATCCGGTGCCGCTGCTGATGCAGGTCGCCGATCTCGGCGGGCCGATGATGTGCACGGCGCTCGCGATGATCGTCGCCGGTGCGCTCTACGACGTCGGCTCCGCCGCGACGCGCGCGCGCGGCACGCTCCTGTCGCGCATCCCGCGCCTCTGGCCGAGCATCGCGCTCGCGTACCTGCTCTTCGCCATCGGCTACGGCGCGTTCCGGCTCGCGCAGGTCGACGCGATGATCGCCGAGGCGCCGCACCTCACCGTGGGCGTGGTGCAGACGAACATGGGCCTCTTCGAGAAGTGGGAGAGCCCCGCGACCGGCGTGCGCCGGCACGTCGAGCAGACGCAGCAGATCGCCGAGCGGCACGATCCCGATCTCGTCGTGTGGCCCGAGTCGGCCGTCACCTACTTCCTGCCGGGCGATCTCCAGAACCTGCGCCAGTGGCCGTGGGCGCGCCGGCTCGGACTCGACGAGGTGAACGTTCCGATCGTCTTCGGCGCGCTCCGCCAGCGCCGCACCGACGACGGGCGCGAGGTCGATCGCAACACCGCGTTCCTCGCCGGCGCCGACGGAACGATCCTCGGCACCTACGACAAGACGTACCTGCTCGCGTTCGGCGAGTTCATCCCGTTCGGCGAGACCTTCCCGGTCCTCTACGACATCTCGCCGATGAGCGGCCGCTTCACGCCGGGCGACGATCCCGCCCCCGTGATCTTCCCCGCGCGCGACGGACGCGAGTACCGGCTCTCGATCCTCGTCTGCTACGAGGACATCGTCTCCGCGTTCGTGCGCGAGGCGGTCGGCGCCGGCGATCCGCACCTGCTCGTCAACATCACCAACGACTCGTGGTTCGGCGACACCCAGGAGCCGTGGGTCCACCTGAACCTCGCGCGCTTCCGCGCGGTCGAGCATCGCCGCTATCTGATCCGCGCGACCAACTCGGGCGTGAGCGCGATCGTCGACGCCGCAGGTCGGCTCACCGAGCACTCGGGCGTGTTCGTGCGCGCCAACCTGGTCGGCGAAGTCGCGATGCTCGAGGGGCCGCCGACGCTGTACGGCATGGTCGGCGCGTGGCCGGGCTGGCTCGCGCTGCTGTCGATCCTGCTGATGGGGTTCCTGCCCGAGCGCTTCTTGCCCCGGCGACGTCACCGCTCCGCCCTCGACGAGCCGGTGCGCGACAGCCATTGACAGGGCGCCCCCCGACGTCGTTCGATGCCCAGATCCCTTGGGCCCCAGCCGTACCGGAGCCGACTTTCTCGTGCGCAAGAGCGTTCCTCTCCTCGTCGCCGTCGCGATCGCGCTGACGCTCCCGCCCTCCACGCCGCCCTCGGTCGAGGCCGACGCGTGGACGCGGGTGTTCATCAACGGACAGATCGCTCCGGTCCACTTCAACGACGGCGACAGCTTCCGCGTGCAAGGCGGGGAGCTCTCGGGCACGCAGTGCCGCCTCGGCGGGTTCAACACCCTCGAGAGCTTCGGGCCCGCCCACCAGTGGGGCGACTGGCACCCGTACGAGCTCTACGTGAACGCGAAGCAGGCGACCACCCACGCGCGCCGCGGGGTCTGGCACTGCTTCGGCGACGGCAGCCGCGATGGCTACGGCCGCCTGCTCCTCGACTGCCCCGATCTCGCGATCAGCCACATCAGCCACGGCTACGCGCACGCGTACAACATCGACGACACCCCCTCGCGCCCCGAGTACCTGCGCGCCCAGCAGGAGGCGATCCGCGAGCGACGCGGGATGTGGGCGCACGGCGTGCCCGAGTACGTCATGACGTCGATCCACTCGGCCGACGAAGACCCGGCGCGCGACTTCCACTACAACCGCCTGGTCTCGACCTACGACGGGCACACCGAGTCCGATCGTCACCGCGAGACCTACGGCGAGTGCGAGTGGGTCTGCGACGACGAGATCCACGCCGACGAGGACGCCGTCACCGCGGCCGCGCGGCGCATGCGTGAAGATCGCGCGCTCGCCCCGCTGCTCGCGGAGCACAGCAACCTCCACCTGATGGAGTTCGCGCGCCGCTACGCGCGCATCGGCGAGCTGCCCGAGTACGTGAGCGCCGCCGCGCGCGCCCCGCTCGAGGCGCGGCTCGCACAGGAGCGCGCGCAGGGCCTGCTCGGCACCACCCGCACCGAGCCCGGCTCGTGCGCGCTCTACGTCGAGTTCACGCGCCGCTACGGCCGAGAGCGCGCGAGCTGCCTGCGCGAGCACGGCACCGCGCCCCCGGGCACCCGCTGGTCGCACTGATCCGTCGCACTCCAAATACTGGATTTCACTTGTCTTCTGGTCTCCACCGAATCGGGCTCGCGCTCGCCGCAGTGCTCGTGATCTCCCTGCCGGCCTGCTTCACGCCGGTGCCGGAGGGTCCGCCGCGCGGCTACGAGACGACCGAGGAAGCGTGCAGCAATCGTCGCGACGACGACTTCGACCGCCAGGTCGACTGTCTCGACGAGGACTGCATCATGCGGGGCTTCTGCGATCAGATCATTCCCATCGTCCCGCGGATCGAGCCCGAGGACGACGTGATCACCTGCTCCGATCGCATCGACAACGACGACGACGGCCAGTTCGACTGCGGTGATCGGAGCTGCCAGGGGATCCTCGAGCTCTGCTGCGTCACCGAGATCGACAACGAGACGTGCAGCAACGGCTTCGACGACGACGGCAACGGCTTCATCGACTGCGGGGACTTCGGCTGCCGCAACAACCCCTTCGTGACGATCTGCGACGGGGAGCTCCCGGCCGACTGCGCCGACGGCCTCGACAACGACGGTGACGGCCGCTTCGACTGCGACGACGACGACTGCATGGGCGTCCCGATCTGCACCGGCGGCGAGCTCGACTGCGCCAACGGCGTCGACGACGACGGCGACGGACGCGCCGACTGCCGCGATCCCGACTGCCGCGTGGGCACCGCGTGCGCGGGCGAGGAGAACACGCTCGCGCGCTGCAGCGACGGCTTCGACAACGACGGCGACGAGGTCACGGACTGCGCCGATCCCGACTGCAGCGGCAGCACGGTGATGACGATCCTCGTCTACTGCCGAGACCGCACCGGCCCCGAGAACACGCTCGATCGCTGCCGCGACGAGATCGACAACGACGGCAACACGTTCGTCGACTGCAACGACTTCGGCTGCTCGCGCTCGACCGACCCGGACATCATCGCGCACTGCGCGTCGATCGCGGAGAACACGCTCGAGCGCTGCATGAACGGCCTCGACGACGACGGAAACGGCTTCGTCGACTGCAACGACTTCGAGTGCACGCAGGCCGCGCGCGGCGCGACGCCGGAGGCGATCGAGCACTGCGCGACCGCCGACGAGACGACGCTCGAGGAGTGCACGAACGGCATGGACGACGAGGGCGACGGCTTCGTCGACTGCGCCGACTTCTCGTGCACGCAGGCCGCCCGCGGCGCGAGCCCCGAGGCCGTCGAGCACTGCGCCGAGTTCGCGGAGATCGACCTCGTGCGCTGCAGCGACGGCATCGACAACGACGCCAACGGCTTCACCGACTGCAACGACTTCTCGTGCTCGCGCTCCGACGATCCCGCCGTCGAGCGCATGTGTCGCGAGCGCGGCGAAGGAACCGTCGAGCTCTGCCGCGACCGCATCGACAACGACGGGAACGGCTTCACCGACTGCGCCGACTTCTCGTGCCGCAACCTCTTCGTGATCTCGTATCGCGTCGCGCCCGACTGCACGGTCAGCGGCGCCGCGTGCACGCTCGCCGACGGCACTCCGGCGAGCTGTTTCCTGGCGGAGGGCAGAGAGCGCCCCGTTCAGGGCATGCCCGGGGTGTTCGAGGGGCCGGAGCCTGCGGAGCTGTGGCTGTGCGGCAACCTGGTGGCCGCCTGCTACGAGACGCCGATCGCGCCTGACGGCGCGTCGGTGCCGGGGCTGCCCGAGAGCTTCGTCGGCGAGTACTTCCTGTCCGAGCGCGAGGTCGCCCGCGAGGCCTGCATGGACGGCGAGGACGACGAGGGCGACGGCTTCGTCGACTGCGACGACTGGGACTGCAACTGGAACCCGCTGACCCGCGACATCTGCGCCGACTCCTCGGGTCGCGCGCCGGTCTGCGGCTGACTCCGTTCGTATCGTTTGGTTGGGCTCAGGGAGACACGTCGGGATGATGCACTTCGATCTGCGTGGCGGCGCGCGCCACCTGTCCACGCTCGCGCTCGCGCTCGCGCTGGCGTGCCCCTCGCTGGTCCACGCGCAGGACACCGCCGAGGGTGAGCCAGTCGTCGATCCAGAAGGGACGCCTCCGACGCCTCCACCGCCGGTCACGCCGCCGCCGGTCACGCCGCCGCCCGCCGTGCCACCTCCGCCGCCGACGACCCTGCCGGTCAGCGAGCAGGTCTGCGACGATCGCCAGGACGACGACGGCGATGGCCTGATCGACTGCGCCGACGCCGACTGCTTCGAG
>JALYRN010000565.1 GCA_030855295.1 Myxococcota bacterium
GTGGTGCGGCGGGTGGTGGTGCGCGCAGCGCCGGCCGCGAGTCGGCGTTCGTGTCCGCGACCCCGCTCGGGGCGCCGCCGTGGGACACGCGCGACCCGTTCCTCTTCTGCGTGCACCACGACGATCGCTACCCCGAGGGCAACGAGCGGATGGGCCCCGCGGCCTCGCTCGAGGGCCACACGATCGGGCGCGACTTCGAGGGGCGCGACGGCTGGCGCATGTACCACGGCGACGTCGTCCCCGGCTTCCCCGAGCATCCGCACCGCGGCTTCGAGACGGTCACGGTCGTGCGCGAGGGGCTGCTCGATCACTCCGACTCGATGGGCGCGACCGCGCGCTACGGCGGCGGCGACGTGCAGTGGCTGACGGCGGGCCGCGGCATCGAGCACGCGGAGATGTTCCCGCTGGTCGACCTCGACGATCCGAACCCGGTCGAGCTCTTCCAGATCTGGATGAACCTCCCGCGCGCCGACAAGATGGCCGAGCCGCACTTCACGATGCTGTGGAGCGACGCGATCCCGCGAGCGGTCGCGCGCGACGCCGGGGGACGCGAGACGCAGATCACGATCGTCGCGGGCAGCCTCGGCGCGTCGCGCGCGCCCTCGCCCCCGCCGAGCTCGTGGGCCTCGCGCGAGGGCAGCGACGTCGCGATCTGGACCGTCGCGATGCCGCCCTGCGCGCGCTGGACCCTGCCCGCGGCGCAGCCCGGCTCGAACCGCGACGCCTACTTCTTCCGCGGCGGCAGCGTGCTGGTCGACGGTCGCGAGGTCGCGGTCGGGCACCGCATCGAGCTGCGCGCCGACCTCGAGGTCGAGCTCGAGAACGGCAGCGAGTCGAGCGAGCTCCTGCTCCTGCAGGGCCGCCCGATCGGCGAGCCCGTCGTCCAGCACGGCCCCTTCGTGATGACCACGCGCGAAGAGATCCAGCAGGCGATCGACGACTTCCGCCGCACCCGCTTCGGCGGCTGGCCCTGGCAGCGCCGCGACCCCGTGCACCCGCGCGAGCAAGGCCGCTTCGCCCGCTTCGCCGACGGCCGCATCGAGCGCCCGGTTTGACCGCGATGCGGCCGCGAGCCGCCGCGGCGCGCGAGAGCTGCTCGTGGGATCGACTGGGCGAGCTGATGCATGGATACCGACGATGCGCGGAGGGCCGAGGCGCGCGCGTGAAGGAGAACCGGACGCCGGAGCGCCACCGCCTCGAGGTCGCCTTCGACGACGACGATCGCTCCGGGCTCTTCGTCGATCTCCACCGTCCGTCCTGGACGATGTGCGTCGGCTTCGGTCAGCGCGCGAGCGTCTCCGACTACGCGATCTCGTCGAGCTGGCTCGCGGCGACGTGTCGAGCCGTCGCGCGAGGCGGATGGAAGGAAGAGACGTTCTCCTGGCGCGGCCTCCGCCTCCGCACCGTCGCGACGCTGCGCATCCTCGGACGCGATGCGACGTTCACGGACCACGGCTGGATGCTCCCCGCCGCGGTCGCACCGCGTCCGTCGAGCGTGATCGAGTACACCCCGTGGGCTCGGCGCGGATAGCGTTCGCCTGGTGCTGACGGAACGACCGCTGCGCGCGATCACACGGGCGCACGACCGGGATGGTGCGCAGGATCGATCCTCCCGCCGGCCCGCTTCCAGCCGACCCGGAGCAACCAGGTGTACGGAGCGGCGAGCACGATCGGGATCGCGTCGCGCGGCGCGTCGATCTCGCAGGACCAGCCGTCGAACAGTGCGCCCGACGAGCACGGATCGACCCAGCGACGCGAGCGCGGCGCCAGGCCGTGCTTGCGCGCGTTGCAGATCACGTATGCGAGCGCGTGCCGCACCTGTCGCGGCGTCGTGAGCACGCGGTCGTGATAGCGGTCGGCGAAGATCGAGCCGGTGCGCCCCATCGCGCCGTTCACCGCGCGCGCGATGCGAACGCACAGTCCCTTGATGCCGCGCGCCAGCGCGCGGCGACTCTCCGCCTCGACGACGAGGTGCCCATGATCCCGCTGCACGGAGAAGTGGGTGATGCGCATCCCGAAGCGATCCGCCGCCGCACCGAGCGCGCCGACGACGCGCAGGAAGATCCTGCGCGCACGCAGGCTCCACACGTGCTTGCGCACCTTCAGCGTCACGAGCACGGGCTCACGCCCGGTGAGAACGGCGCGCCGAGCGTGTGAGACGCCTGGTTGCGCGCCGCGCGGCTTGCGACCCGCGCCCGCGCGCTTGCCTCCCCAGGCTCGGAAGAGGAGCGCAGTCTGCCCGGCGGGTGAACGAAGGTTGCGTCTGCTCATGTGCTCCAGTCGCAACTGCCGCGCTCCGACTGACGCGCCTCTCGAATCGGCAGACATCGCCCACGACGCCGATTGCCCCGCATCCGCGCAGCGCCTGAGCGAGCTCGTCGCGCGGTGGGAGCGCGCGATCCGGAGTCGTGGGCGGAGTCGCAGGTGGAGGAGGGCTCCCGCGAGGTTGCTCTTCCTACGCGCGCGGCGTCGTCTCCCCGGCCCCCGCTCGAGCACGGCGACTCGAGCGGACGTAGTCCCAGAGCTCGCGCGACATCGCCATACGCAGCGAGAGCCCGCCGAACGCGAGCGCGAACATCAACGCGAGCACGATGGTGTCGATCGACTGCGCCGCGATGGTGAAGGCCATCACGACCCCCGCGATCCCCGCCACGCCCAGGAGCGCGATCAGGAGCCCGGCGACCGCGGTGCTGCCCCGGCCCGCGGCCCAGAACATGGCGAGCCCGATGGCCAGCCGCACGAGCCCGCGAACGAACCGAGCGGGATCATCCGTCGCGGAGGATGCGCTGAGGTTCATGCCGAGGCTGACGATCGCGTACGAGATGGCGCACGCGATGAGCAGGCGTCGCCCTCGCTCGAGACGCGCCGGATCCTCCTCCACGCGAGCACGCGTATCGAGGTCGCGTGGGCGCGCGAGGCGCTCGCCGCAGCCAGGGCACCTCCGCTTCGATACGCACGCGCGGTGATGGACGGTCTCGCAAGCGACGCAAGCGAGACCGTCTGGCTCGGCGCGGATGGTCTGGTCACATGTCGCGCACGGTCGCGAAGCGATCTGCATGGCATGACTGTGCCTGATCCAGCGCGGTGGCGCGTCGTCGGATCACATCAGAGCCCCGGGTCGACCGGCTCGCTCTCGAGGGCGAGGAGGGCGAGGGCGCACTCGTGGATGCGCCGGACCCCGGCGGCGCCGCGCAGCGGGTGTGGGTGGCGTGCTCGAGCGCGAGCCTGCGCATCCCGGCGTGCCGAACGCGGCCCAGCTTCGCGATCGGCCTGATCGGAACGAGCATGGCGGCGGCCCATGTCGCCGGGCTCACGGCTCGCGGGCCATCGCCCGGGCGATGGCGCCTGGATCCGACACGCGATCGCGAGCGGCGCCGACGATCTCGGTGCAACCGGCGCCGATCCGCACTACGGGCGCGGGCGGATCGACATCGTGCGATCGACGTCGCTCGCCTCGGACGCCGGCGCACCCCGACCTCCGCGCCGGCGTTGACGAGACGCCGTCGAGCGCGGGACACGCCGCGCGAGCTGGCGCCAGAGGCGCGGATCTGGAGCGCCCTGCGCTCGCTAGCCCCGCGATCGCACCGTCCAGGTCCTGGACGGTGCTCGAGCTTCCGCCCGCTGGTTCGTGACCACAACGCGCTGTTCTGCGCACAGGAGGCGCGCGATCCGGGCCGACCCGGCCGCAATCGTGTTGGCACGTGGTCTGCTCAGGAGGCGCCCACGGATCGCCGGGCGAGACAGCTTCGCCGGGCACCGCGGAGGGCTTCGATGTCGGATCGACTGCAGCGCGTTCGTTCTCTCCTGGCGCTCGCGGGCGTCCTCGCGCTGAGCGGCGCCGTCGTCGGCTGCCAGCAAGCGGCGACGGAAGAAGAAGAAGCCGACGACTTCCCGCAGGTCGCGTACGGCCACGACGAGATCGTCGGCGAGTGGACGCTGGAGGAGGGCTACTACGTGTCGCCGGTCCTCGAGGCGCCGCTCGGAGCGACGCGCGTCGGCGTGCTGCTGACGACGCTGGAGCCTGAGCTCCCCGAGATGATGACCGAAGTCCCCACCGAGATGCCGGCGCTCGACGTGCGCACCGCCGCCGACGGCACCGCGGGCGCCTGGGCGCCGATCGAGCACGACTGGAGCGAGGAGGGCGTCCACGTCGGCATCGCCGATCTCGGCGACCCGGTCATGGGCGTGCAGCTGCGGATCGACGCGTCGCTCGTCGACGTGGTCGAGAGCCTCACCTTCAGCGCGGTGCTCCCCGCGATTGCCGACACCGAGCCGAGCGACGAGCTCGAGCCCGAGACGATCGAGGAGGTCGACGAGGTCGGCCTCGCGACCGAAGCGCTGCGCAGCGACCTCGCGCGCCTCGGCGTCCGCTCGCGCGCGAGCTGGGGCGCGCGGGCCGGCCGCGGCTGCTCGAGCAACACGAGCAAGTATCGCTTCGCGATCCACCACACCGTCTCGCCGCAGCGCGGAAACGTCGCGGCGATGGTGCGCGGCTTCCAGCGCTATCACATGTCGACCAACGGCTGGTGCGACATCGGCTACCACTTCCTCGTCGGCCGCGACGGAACCGTCTACGAGGGCCGTCCGCTCACGCAGCTCGGCGCGCACGTCGGCGGGCACAACACCGGCAACATCGGCATCGCGTTCGTCGGCTGCTTCGATCGCAGCTGCCCGAGCAGCATGGGCTCGCGCGTCCCGAGCGACGCGGCGATCCGCGGCGCGGCGCGCGTCATCCACCGGCTCTCGCGCGTCCACGGGATCTCGATCAGCACGCGCACGCTGCTCGGGCACCGCCAGCACTCGGGCCAGTCCACGGCGTGCCCGGGGCAGAACCTGCTCGATCGCCTCGGCCGCCTGCGCACGCTCGCGCGCTCGGGCGG
>JALYRN010000566.1 GCA_030855295.1 Myxococcota bacterium
TTGCAGCGGAACGCACCGCCTCCGCCGCCACCCGCACCGTCGCCGCCGGGCATTCCCGCGGCGCCGGCACCTGCGGAGGCCGGCATCCACATCGCGCCGGGACCGATGCTGCCCGCGCCGCCTCCCGCACCACCGGAGCCTCCGGTTGCGCCGAGGCAGCCGATATTGCCCTGCATTCCGGGGTTGCCTTCGGTGCCGCCGCCCGAAGGACAGGACGTCGTGACCGTCCATGCGGTGCCTCCCCCGCCGCCGCGACCGCACCCAGGACCGGCGACTGAAGCATCCGCTCCCGTGGCTCCGGCTTGGGGAGCACCGCTGATGATCGAGCCGCCGTTGCCACCGCGACTGCTGCCACTTCCGCCGCCGCTTCCGCCCGTCCCGCCCGAGCCCAAGTTTCCTCCCGGACCGCTCGGCCCTCCCGAGCCGATGCCGCCCGTCATCCCCGACGCGCCGGGCCCGCCCGCGCCCGCCGCGATGGTCAGCCGGCGCAGCACGACGCCGCTCGACCCGACGATGTCGACGGTGTGCGTGTACTGCCCGGCCGTCGTGCGATCGGCCGTCTCGAAGCTCACCGAGTCGACGGTCGCGCTCGTCAGCGACACGAACCGGATCGCGACCGGCGCCATCGAGATCACGCGCGACGTGCCGGTGCGCGAGCGGAAGTCGGGTGCGTAGCCGCCGAGCACCGAGAGGTTGTTCGGCGCGGCGAGCGGCATCGAGATCGTGTACTCGCCCGACGCGACGAGCAGCGTCCGGCGCGGGCCGCCGTTCGCGATGTCGAACGCCTCGGTGATCGTCGCCGCGTCGGCCGGCGAGGTCCCGTCGTGCGAGCCGGCCCCCGTCGGCGTGACGTAGACATGCGGGGTCGGTGCGCCGACGATCCCGTCGGCTCCGTCGCAGTTCGCGTCGGTCGCGGTGTCGTCGGGCGGATCTCCCGTGCCCGACGTCATGCACTCGCACCCGTTCGCGGCGTTGCCGTCGACGTCGACGCGCCCGACCATGCATCGCTCGCCGCAGGTGCCGGCCATGCACACGGTCATCCGCGTCGCATGGGTCGACGGGCATGGCGCGACGCACATCGCCGCGGTGGTGCCGCAGTGGTCGACGCTGGTCAGGCTCGACGGATCGAACGCGTTCACGCACGCATCCATCAGCTCGTTGCACATCGCGGGCAACGTGCAGGCGCTCGCGTCGTCGGTGCACGTGCGCGCCGAACGCGAGCATGCGCCGCCGACGCACGCATCGTCGGTGCAGAAGTCGCCGTCCTCGCAGTCGGCGACGTCGTCGCAGTCCGGCGCGAGCACGCATCCCATCGCGTCGGCGCCCGCGCCCGCCGGATCGCAGGTGCGTCCGGCCGCGCACGCCGCGTCGTCGGACGTGTGCGCGCAGCCGCCGGTGACGCTGCAGTCGTCGACCGTGCAGGCGAAGCCGTCGTCACAGTCGAGCTCTTCGTGGAGGCAGCTGTTGTCGCAGTCGTCGACGGTGCATGCGTTCGAGTCGTCGCACTCGGACTCGAGCGTGCACTCGAGCGCGCCGTCGGGACGATCGGCATCCGCCACGTCGCCGTCGAGGATCTGCGCGTCCCGCCCGCCGTCGAGCGTCGATGCGTCGACGTCACCGGCGGTGCGGTAGCAGCGGCTGTCGGCGCGGCACACCCACTCCGCCGGGCACTCCGCGCTCGATGCGCACGCGAGCCGCCCCTCGGGTGGCTCGACGCCGAGGCAGCCCGTGAGCATCGCGCTCGCGAGCGTCACGTGGAAGAGCGCCGCGCGCGCGGCGCGGGTCGTCGTCGTACGCATCAGAGCTCTCCTTCGAGCGTCATTCCCATCGGACCGACGCGGAGGCGAGCGGTCGCCTCGCCGCTCGAGCTCGAGCCGCCCGTCAGCGCCCACACCAGACCGACGCCCGCCGCGGCGAGACCCACCGCCGCGAGCCCGATCCCGACCCCCCACATCACGTTCGCGCTGTCGGCCGCGCCCTGCAGATCCGCCCAGCGCGACCCGTCTGCCGCACCGGTGACGCGCGAGGCTTCCGACCCACCGACGCCCATCAGCACGCCGCCCGCGATCAGCACCGCGACGCCGCCGCCCACCAGGATCCACGGCGCCATGCCCGGCCCCTCGTCGGAGGGCGGGACGACGAGCGCTTCGTCGGCGACCTCGATCGGCGCGGTGGTCGTCTCGTCCGTCGACGTCGTCACCGTCGTCGTCGTCGTCTCCTCGGGAGAAGACGCCGTCTCCGCGGGCGCCGCCTCGACCGCGATCGGCGCCGCGGTCACGCCCATCGAGCGCAGGATGCGCGCGCGCTCCTCGACCTCCGAGCGGTGCGGATCATCGCTCGGCGCCTGCCGCAAGAACCCCTCGAACGCCGCGAGCGCGAGCGCATCGTTGCCCGCGCGCAGCTCCGACTGGCCGATGTTGTAGAGCAGTGCGTAGCGAGGAGAGAGGAGGTACGCCCGACGGAACGCGCGCGCCGCGTCCTCGAAGCGCTCCGCGTCGTAGGCCTCGCGCCCCTGCGAGAACAGCGCGCGCGCCTCGGAGTCCGACGCAACGTCGCTCTGCGCCTCCGCGCGTGGAACGCGCACCTGAGCGACGAGCAGCGAGGCGAAGACCAAGACGACGATGCGCAACATCGGCGCATCCTATCCGAACCACGGGGGTGGCCGCATCAGGTGTCGCTGAGGTTTTCCGGTCGCGACGGCCGCGCTCTGCTCGCTTGTCCCGACGCGCGAGTAGAGTCGGCGACCCCGATGAACCAGCACCACTCTCCATCATCCGTTCGCGCGCGACCGCGTGCGCGCTCCTCCTGATCGCGCTGTTGGCTGCCTGTGATCGCGCTGATGTGGACGCCGGGCCTGGTGTCGCTCGCGTGCCGCCTGTTCTTCCGCGAGGGCGTGCGCGACGTGGCGTTCGGGCTCGGGCGCGAGCGCACGCGGAGCTATCTCGTGGCGTGGCTCTTCCCCGTGGTCGTCGGGCTGCTGGCGTACGGGGCCGCGTGGGCCAGCGGGCTCGCGGTGTTCGAGGCGCCGAGCGAGTCGAGCCTGGGGCTCGAGGGAGCTGCACCGAGCCTGCGCTTGGCGATCTCGATCGGGCTCGGGCTCACGCTCGTGACGCTGCTCTCGGCGATCACGGCGGCGGGCGAGGAGCTGGGGTGGCGGGGCTATCTGCTGACGCGCCTGATCGACGCGGAGGTGCCGCATCCCGTGCTCGCGAGCGGCGTGATCTGGGGGCTCTGGCACCTGCCGCTGATCCTGACCGGCCAGTACGCATCGGGCCCCTACCCCCTGCTCTCCGCGGCTCGCGAGCCTCTGACGGCGAGCGGATCGGCGACGCGGTTCGCGGCGATGCTCACCAACGAGCAGGGCGCCCTCCGGGCCGAGCACTCCTGCCGAGTCGACAATCGGCTCGACCGCTCCGGGCGCTTCCGTCGTCGCGCTTCGCGCGCTCCCGTACGCGCCCTCCGGGCCGAGCACTCCTGCCGAGTCGACAATCGGCTCGACCGCTCCGGGCGCTTCCGTCGTCGCGCTTCGCGCGCTCCCGTACGCGCCCTCCGGGCCGAGCACTCCTGCCGAGTCGAGTCAGTCGCGGCGCGCGACGTGGATGCGGCGGACCCAGAGCGCGGAGCCGTCCCACCGCGCGACGAGGAAACCGTTCTCGTCACTGCCGGATCGGGTCGTCCATCGTGCAGCAGGGATCGTCCGCGCCCGGCGCCGGCGGCTCCTCCCACTCGTCGGCGTCGGGGTAGTCGCTGGGGCGCGCGTCCGGACCGAGATCGGGATCGGGCTCAGCCGGCAGCGGCGGGCCCGCGGCATCCGGCACGCGCGAGATGGCTGCGTCTCGCTCGGCAACGGCGCTCGCGTCTGGTCGCGACGCATCGAACGTCGCGGGTCCGCTCTCTCCGTCGAGGCCGTGGAACAGGTAGCAGCCCGACGACATCAGCAGCGCCGACGTCGCGATCGTGACCCGAACGGCGTGCATCGCGCGCTCCTCTTCGATCGACTGTACGCGCCGGAGCCCAGCCGCGCCGAACGCGAGCGACCGTCAGCCGGGCGGCAGATCGCAGAGCGCCTGCGTCTGGGCGGGCGGCGCGCCCGATTCTGCGATCCCGAACTGGCCTTCGGCCGACGTGGGCGTCACGCCGAGCTCGCGACAGCTCAGCGTCTCGATGTGCTCGGCGCAGCGCGCGAGCTCGTCGTAGGTGCGCCCGCTCGATCGCGCGCGGTTCCGCGAGCCGAGGCACGAGCGCTCGTGGCTCTCTTCGCAGCTGTAGGTGCCGTCGACCCACTCCGCCTCGCCGGACGTGCAGCTGTCGATGATCCAGTTGCACCGCGTGCGGCCGACGGTGCGACACCACTCGCCGTTCGGAACCGGGTCGGGTCCGACGCGGCGCTGGTTGTGGAAGCAGCCGGCGAGCACGAGCACCAACAAGGAGAGACGGAGGGCGGTCGACCCGAGATCGCGTGGTTTCACGGCGCGGATGTACCAGACGCTGCGTTCGAGGAGCAAACGAGGTCGAACTCTCGTATCACCTCGACATGAACGCGTTCCGCGCGATGCGACGGCTCGGCTGGGGGATGGTGTGCTCGGCGGCGCTCGCCGGGTGCAGCCCGGGCGACGGGCACACGCTCGACGGCGCGATCGCGCGGGACAGCGGGCACGCCGACGCGAGCGCCACGCGAGACGCGGCGTCGCGCGACGATGGTGGTGCGCCCGACGGCGCGGCGCCCGAGGACGCATCGACCGGGAGCGACGCCTCGGCGGGCTGGGACGCGCGCGTTTCGGAAGATGCAGGCGCGCCCTCGGATGCCGGTGGGATCGACAGCGGCGCGATCGACGGCGGTCTACGCGACGCGGGCCCGCCCGACGCCGGCCC
>JALYRN010000567.1 GCA_030855295.1 Myxococcota bacterium
ATGCAGCGCAGCGGCGATCGCGACGCGACGCGCTCGCGCAGCGCGCTCGGCAGCTCGATCGTCCGATCGACGAGCTCGGCGATCCGCTCCGGCACCAGCACCCGCGCCGGCCCCTCGGGGAGCACCGCGCGCAGCTCGCGCAGCACCTCGTCACCGGACACCGCGAGCTCGAATCGCCAGCCCTCGGGCAGCGGCGCCGGCGCGCGTTCGAGCACCGCAGCCGGAGGCGCCTCCGCGGATCGCGCGCACGTGCACGCCGCGAGCAGCAGCGCGGTGAGCGTCATCGGGGCCGAGGTGCGCATGCGCGCGCAGTGTAGTCGGCCTCGAAGCGTGGACGAGGCGCACACGCCGTGCGATGTTTCCCGATTCTCGGAAGCGACCGGATCGGGGGATTCAGATGGAGCTGGTGAGGGTCCCGGGGGCGACGTTCCGTTGCCGCAACCTGGTGGCGGGCGAATGGCGTGACCCGGTCGGCGGCGAGACGCGCGAGCTCGTCAGCCCCTACACCGGCGAGGTCTTCGCCACCGTGCCGCTCTCGTCGGCGCGCGACGTCGATGCCGCGGTGACGGCCGCGCGCGCTGCGTTCGAGGGCTGGGGCCGCACGCCGATCAAGGAGCGCACCCAGACGCTCTTCCGCTACCGCGAGATCCTCCTGCGCGATCTCGACGTGCTCTCGCACGCCGCCGCCCTCGAGGCCGGCAAGACCGTCGACGAGGCGAAGGCCGGCATCCTCAAGGGGATCGAGGTCATCGAGTTCGCGCTGTCGCTACAGAACCTCGACGACGGCGCGATGCTCGAGGTCAGCCGCGGCGTCACGTGCGAGGTGCGCCGCGAGCCGCTCGGCGTCGTCGCGGGGATCACGCCGTTCAACTTCCCGGCGATGGTTCCGATGTGGCTCTATCCGATCGCGATCACGGTCGGGAACTGCTTCGTCCTCAAGCCCTCGGAGAAGGTGCCGGTCACCGCGTGCCTGCAGGGCGAGCGCATGCTCGAGGCGGGCTTCCCGGCGGGCGTGTTCTCGATCGTCCACGGCGGCCGCGAGGCGGTCGAGGCGCTCGTCGATCATCCCGACGTGCGCGCGCTCGGCTTCGTCGGCTCGAGCGCGATCGCGAACGCGGTGTTCACGCGCGCGGCGCAGCAGGGCAAGCGCGCGCTCTGCCTCGGCGGCGCGAAGAACGTGCTGATGGTCGTGCCCGACGCCGATCCCGAGGTGACGATCCCCGGGGTGGTCGCGTCGTTCACCGGGTGCGCGGGGCAGCGCTGCATGGCGGCGTCGCTGCTGGTCGCGGTCGGCGAGGTCGATCGCGTGATCGAAGGCATCGTCACGCGCGCAGCGTCGATGCGCCTGGGCCCCGACATGGGCGCGCTGATCGACGGCGCGGCGCGCGACCGCATCGAGCGCGACATCGCGCGCGCGCTCGAGCAGGGCGCGACGCTGCTCCTCGACGGCCGCCGCCCCAAGGCGCCCGAGGGCTACGAGAAGGGCGCATGGATGGCGCCGACGATCCTCGACTCCGCCAGCGCAGAGATGGAGTGCGCGAGCAAGGAGATCTTCGGCCCGGTGCTGACGATCGTGCGCGTGAAGACGCTCGAGGAGGCGCTGCGCATCGAGGCATCGCTCGGCTACGGCAACGCGTGCAGCGTGTTCACGACGCGCGGCGCGGTGGCGCGGCACGTCGCCGAGCGCGCGACCAGCGGGATGATCGGCGTGAACGTCGGCGTGCCGGTGCCGCGCGAGCCCTTCTCGTTCGGCGGCACCAAGAGCTCGCGCTTCGGCGTGGGCGACATCACCGGGCGTCAGGGCGTCGAGCACTGGACCAGCCTGAAGAAGATCACGACCAAGTGGCAGCTCGCGGACGACTCCAGCTGGATGTCGTAGTGAGCGAGCGAACGACTGATCGCTGGAACGGAGTGCGATGAGCGACGAACAGAAGAAGCCGTTGTCGGGCCGCAAGCACATCAAGCTGACCTCCCACCCGGGTCAGGGCGGCGCCGCGCCGATTCCGATCTCGTGGGGCGCGCCCGAGCCGAAGATGCGCGGCCCGGTGATCGCGACACTGAGCAAGCCCGAGCAGCGCAACGCGATCGGCACGCACTCGGGGAGCTACGCGGTCTATCGCGCGCTCGCGATCGCGGCCGGGAGCCTGCAGGCCGAGCACCGCTCGGATCTGACGAACACCTCGCCGACCAACCGCTTCGGGCCGCATCCGTCGTGGGGCGACCCCGAGAAGATCGTCAGCATCGATCCCTTCGGCGCGGTCGTCGCCGACGTGTTCTCCGACTATCTCGACAAGGGCTACGACATCCGCCCGACGATCGCGATCACCCAGGCGCACCTGCAGATCCCGGAGCTGCGCGAGGCGATCGAGAACAAGCGCCTGATCCCCGACGGCAAGCTGCTCAAGGCGAACGGCGACGTGCTCGTCACCAAGGCGGCCGTCGAGCCGGTCTGGTACCTGCCCGGCATCGCGAAGCGCTTCGGCTGCAGCGAGAGCGATCTGCGTCGCACCCTGTTCGAGCAGACCGGCGGGATGTTCCCCGAGCTCGTCACGCGCGGCGATCTCGAGGTGTTCCTTCCGCCGATCGGCGGGCACACCGTCTACCTGTTCGGCGATCCGGAGAAGCTCGGCAACACCGCGCACGAGCTGACGTGCCGCGTGCACGACGAGTGCAACGGCTCGGACGTGTTCGGCTCCGACATCTGCACCTGCCGTCCGTACCTGACGCACGGCATCGAGGAGTGCATCCGCGGCGCGCAGGGCGGCGGCGTCGGCCTGGTCGTCTACAACCGCAAGGAAGGCCGTGCGCTCGGCGAGGTGACCAAGTTCCTCGTGTACAACGCGCGCAAGCGGCAGGAGGGCGGCGACAGCGCCGCGCAGTACTTCGCGCGGACCGAGTGCGTCGCGGGCGTACAGGACATGCGCTTCCAGGAGCTGATGCCGGACGCGCTGCACTGGCTCGGCGTCACGCGCATCGATCACTTCGTGTCGATGTCGAACATGAAGCACGACGCGCTGGTCCGGAGCGGCATCGAGATCGGCGAGCGCGTGCGCATCCCCGATCACCTCGTGCCCGCCGACGCGCAGGTCGAGATGGAAGCGAAGATGGCCGCGGGCTACTACACCGCGGGCGAGGTCGTCGATCCGGGCAAGCTCGAGTCGACCAAGGGCCGCACGCTCACCTGAGGAATCCGATGGAGCGTGACAGCTTGTTGGGGGCGGAGGCGCGAGGGCCGATCGACTGGCTGAGGTCGCCGGTCGCGATCCGCACGCGCTGCGGGGACGTGCTCGACGCGGGGCTTCGCGGCCAGCTCGAGCACTTCGAGGTGCGTCTCGATCGGATGCCAGCGGTGATCGAGCGCGTGGTGCGCGTGACGCGCGCGGCATATCCCGATCTGCGCATCCCATACCACAGCCGGTGGAACCACTTCCGCGCCGGCAAGGTCGATCGCGTCGCGGCGTTCGATGCGGAGATCGCATCGCTGCCGCGCGACGAGCAGGCGCGCATCCGGTTCGAGCTCGCGATCACGAGCGTGCTGCTCGACGCGGGCGCGGGCCCGCGCTGGTCGTACGTCGAGCGCAGCGGCGAGCGGTACGAGCGCAGCGAGGGGCTGGCGGTCGCGAGCTATCACATGTTCCTCGAGGGCATGTTCAGCGGCGATCGCAGCGCGCCGATGCGCGCGGACGCCGACGGTCTCGATGCGCTCGAGGCGAGCATGCTCGCGAAGGGCTTCCAGGCGAGCGCGAGCAACCCGATCGTCGGGCTCGAGGGGCGCGCGGAGCTGCTCACGCGCCTGGGCTCGGCGATGCGCGCGGCGCCGCGCCTCTTCGGAGAGGATCGGCCGCGGCTCGGCGCGCTCTACGACCACCTGCGGCTGAAGTCGCAGGACGGCGAGCTCCCGGCGCGTCGCATCCTCGCCACCTTGCTCGAGGGGCTCGGCCCGATCTGGCCGGGGCGCATCGAGCTCTTCGGCGTGAACCTCGGCGACGTGTGGCGTCATCCCGCCGCCGGCGGAGGAGCGCCCACCGCCGGGCTGGTGCCGTTCCACAAGCTGTCGCAGTGGCTCGCGTACTCGCTGGTCGAGCCGCTCGAGCAGGCGGGCGTGCGCGTCGTCGGGCTCGACGAGCTGACCGGGCTCGCCGAGTACCGCAACGGCGGCCTCTTCGTCGACGACGGCGTGCTCGCGCCGCGTCATGCCGAGGTGACCGAGCGCGCGCACCTGCCCGAGAGCGAGATCGTCGTCGAGTGGCGCGCCCTGACGGTCGCGCTGCTCGATCGCGTCGCCGACGGCGTGCGCGAGTCGCTCGGGCTCAGCGCGGTGCAGCTGCCGCTCTGCAACGTGCTCGAGGGCGGCACCTGGGCCGCAGGCCGCGAGGCCGCGAAGGAGCGCCGCAGCGACGGCAGCCCGCCGGTTCGCGTCGAGAGCGACGGCACCGTCTTCTGAGCGCGGGCCGGTTCTCCGCCGGTGGGGACGCGGGCCGGCTCGCGCGCGGTCCGGTGGTCCGACCAGTTGACCACCGGACCGGGTTGGGCCCAGACTCTCGGCATGCTGCAGCCGGTCGAGCGACGGTCGTTGTCGGACTCGGTGTTCGAGCAGATCCGCGATCGGATCCTCGAAGGAGCGCTGGCGCCCGGCGTTGCGCTGCCCGCCGAGCGCGAGCTGTCGGCGCAGCTCGGAGTGAACCGGAGCGCGCTGCGCGAGGGGCTCAAGCGCCTGCAGCAGCTGCGGCTGGTCGCGATCTCGCCGGGAGGGAGCACGCGCGTGCTCGACTTCCGGCGCACCGGCGGGCTCGATCTCCTGGTCGCGCTGCTCTTCGGGCCCAGCGGCGCGCTGCGCCTCGATGCCGCGCGGAGCCTGGTCGAGCTGCGC
>JALYRN010000568.1 GCA_030855295.1 Myxococcota bacterium
GCGTGCGAGCGCTGCGACGCGACCGACATCGCGTGCGACGCGGGCGGAGCGTGCGCGCCCGCCGTTCCTGCGCGCACGTCGCTCGACGTCGGCCACCGGCACGCGTGCGTCATCGTCGGCGACGACGGCGATCTCTCCTGCTGGGGCGCGAACGACTCGTTGCAGCTCGGCGAGGCGAGCGGTGCCGCGTTCGTCGCGTCGCCGGTCCACGTCCACGCGGGTCGCAACTTCCTCGAGGCATCGGCGGGAGAGGACCACACGTGCGCAATCGACTGGGAGAACAGGCTGTTCTGCTGGGGCGGGCGCACCAACTTCCAGGTCGGCGACGGCGTCGGCGGCGTCTCGGCGACGCCGATCGCGACCGCGGTCGAGGTGCTCGCGGGCACGCCGATCGCCGAGGTCGCGACGGGACCGCAGCACACGTGTGCGGTCGATCGCGCGCAGGTGCTGTGGTGCTGGGGGCAGAACTCGGATGGACGCGCCGGGCAGCCGCTGAGCTCGTTCGTTCGCGAGCCCACGGTGGTGAGCGAGCCGAGCAGCGGGTGGGATCGGATCGAGGCGTTCTCTCGGCACACGTGCGGGGCCCGCGCCGGCGAGCTGCACTGCTGGGGCTTGAACCGCACGCTGCAGCTCGGCACCGGCGACGGCGCCGACAGCGCGTTCGTTCCGTCGCCGCTCGCGCTCGGGCTCGAAGGCTTCCCCCTCTCGTTCGCGACCGGCGGGCTCGCGACGTGCGCGGTGCTGCGGAGCGAGGACGGCGCTGCGAGCGGGCCGCTGCACTGCTGGGGTGCGAACGGATACGGGCAGCTCGGTCGCGCGGAGGGAACGCCGGCGACCGATCGGATCGGCGGCTGGGACGACTGGTCGCGGGTCGCGGCGGGCGAGAACCACACGTGCGGCATCCGCGAGGGTGGCGCGCTCTACTGCTGGGGCCGCAACGAGGCGGGGCAGCTCGGCGTCGGCGTCGTCAGCGAGCGCGTCTCGCCGCCCGCGCGGGTCGGTGATCGCAGCGACTGGATCGCGGTCGACGCGGGCAGCGACTTCACGTGCGGCGTGCGGGCAGGCGGCACGCTCTGGTGCTGGGGGAACGGGGCAGAAGGACGCACCGGAAGCGAGGGCGACGCGGTCGTCACCACGCCGCGGCGCGTCTTGATGAGCGCGCCATGAGCGCTCGGCGCCGCCGGGGCCTAGGTTTCGCGTACATGTCGCGGGCAGACGAGCGGAAAGAGCGAGCGCGGACCAAGGGGCGCATCGATCTCCGCACGTTCTCGGGGATGCGAGCGTTCGTCGGGCAGATCTTGCGCGATCTGATCCAGGACGACGCCCCGCACTGGGCGGCGGCGATCTCGTACTACGCGATCCTCTCCCTCTTCCCGCTGCTGCTCTTGCTGCTCTCGGTCGCGAGCTTCTTCGTCGAGCCGGAGTGGACGGCGGATCGCGCGGTCACGCTGCTGGGAGACTTCGTGCCCGAGGGTGCGTCGTTCGTGCGCGGGATCATCGCGGAGGTGATCGCCGCGCGCGGCGCCGCAGGCCTGCTCTCGTCGCTGCTGCTGCTGTGGACGGGCAGCCGCGTGTTCGGTGCGCTGACGCGCGCGCTGAACATCATGTACGACGTCGACGACACCTATCCGCTGTGGAAGCAGCTGGTGATCGAGCTCGCGATGACGGCGTCGCTGGGCGTCGTCTTCCTGGTGGCGATCGCGTCCGACCTCTTGCTCGGCACCCTCCAGGCGCTCGATCTCGTGCCCACGATCGTCGACGAGATGGCGGGCTGGCTCGCGCCGCTCGCGCTGATCTTCGTCGCGCTCCTGCTCATCTACCGGTTCGTGCCGCGCGAGCGCCGGCTGTGGCGGAGCTCCGCCGTCGGCGCGGTGACCGCGACGCTCGCGTTCATCGGAGCGCGCTCTCTGTTCTACGCGTACCTGACCGAGATCGCGCAGTACAACCTGATCTACGGCTCGCTCGCGATCGTGATCATGCTGATGGTCTGGGCCTGGATCGTCGCGCTGATCACGCTGATCGGCGGCGAGGTCGCGTCGCACTACCAGATGCTGATCGTCGAGGGGATGTCGCCCGAGGACGTCGACGAGCGCCACGCCGCGCGCGCTCCGAAGTCGAGCGAAGCGCGCACGGTGCCGTGACGCGAGCGAGCTACTGCTGCACCGCCGCGGGGTCCATCCACATCACCTCCCAGTGATGCTCGTCGAGGTCGTAGAAGCTCCAGCCGTACATGAAGCCTTGGTCCATCTTGTCCATCGCGTGCTTGCCGCCCGCGGCGATCGCCTTGGCCACGATGTCGTCGACGTCGGCCTTGCTGCTGCACGAGAGCGCGAACAGACCCTCGGTCTGCTTCGTCGTGTCGCAGAGCTCCTTCTTCGCCCGCGCCGGGATCTCATCGGTCCCGAGGCAGCTCCAGCGGAAGATCGAAGAGCGGAAAGAGGTGCTCGACGTCGAGGAAGCTGTTCCACGCGACGATCGAGTCGCCGGACAGCTCGAGGATCAGCAGCGCCCACGCGTGGTGCGCGCCGTCGGGCCCCGGCTTGTAGTGGGCGAACGCCGGCGCGCCGTTGGCGGCCGTCGGCACGAGCTTCGAGCCACGACATCCCGCGCCGCGACCGAGCAGCCACGCGCTGATGCTGGCGCGCCCCCGCAGCCACAGGTCGTACGGCGGCATCGAGAGCGTCGCGTCCTCGTGCAGCAAGCGCTCGAGCGCTTCGACGTCGTAGCGCTCGAACGCCTCGACGTAGCGCGCGAGCAGCGCCGACTCCGACGCCGAGAGGGGGCCACGCATCTGGGCGACATCGCGCGTGGCGAGCGTCGCGCGGGCGCGCTGGAGCGCGCTGTTCACCGCCGCGACCGAGAGCTCGAGCCCGTCGGCGATCTCGGCCGCCGACCACCCGAGCACCTCGCTCAACAGCAGCACCGCGCGTTGCTTCGGCGGCAGGTGCTGGAGCGCCGCGACGAACGCGAGCCGGATGCTCTCGCGCTGGATCGCGAGCTCCGACGGATCGCCCTCCGCGGACAGCACGCGCGCGTCGGGCACGGGCTCGAGCCAGTGCGTGCGCGGGCGCGCGACGAGCTCGTCCTCGATCGTGCCGGCGGGGCCTTCTTCCATCGGCCGCGCGCGCCGCCCGCGCGCCGCGAGCGCATCGAGACAGACGTTGGTCGCGATGCGGTACAGCCAGGTGCGCAGCGACGCGCGCCCGTCGAACCGATCGAGGGCGCGCCAGGCGCGCACCATCGTCTCCTGCACCGCGTCGTCGGCGTCGACGGGCGAGCCGAGCATGCGGTAGCAGTGGCCGGTCAGTGCGCGTCGATGGACCTCGAGGTCGATCGCAGCGCTCGTCACGCCGGAAGCGGTCGTCATGGCGGCGCAGTCTAGCGCGGGCCCGGGGGGACCCGCGCGCGCTCACGGCCCGCAGCAGACCGAGCCCTCGACGCCCAGCGGTACGTTCGCGATCGGCGGCGCTCCGTTCGGGCAGAGGTAGTCCGGCGAGTGCGTCGCGCCGTCGCCGATGTCGCCGACGACGGTGCCGCCCTGGCCCGTGCACTCCTCGGCGGTCAGCAGCGGCCTCTCGGCGCCCGTGCTGTCGGGAAGACCGCTCTCGCCGTCGCTCTCCCCGCCGGTCTCCACGCGCTCCTCGGGCGGCGCCTCCTCCTGCTCGCTCGTTCCTCCCGAGCACGCCCCGACGCAGAGCGCGACCGCCACGAACAACCCCGCACGATGGCTCGACATGCCCCCCCAGCGTAGGCACCGCCGAGCCGCCGCGCACGCGCTACGCCGTGAACATCGCGTCGATGCCGCTCGCGACCTCGCCGAGCCAGCGTCCGGCGGGATGTCGGCGATCGCGCGCGTGCGCTGTATCATCGCGCTCGATGCGCACCTTCACTCTCGCCCTCCTTCTCGCGCTCTCGCTCGCTTTGCCCGCGTGCACCACACGCTCCGGTCCGCGCCCATCGGGCGGCATCGACGGCGGCGGAACGGTCGAGCTCGACAGCGGCGCCACGCCCTTCGAGGACGCTGCGATCGTGCGCAACGACACCGGCATGCGCCCGAGCGGCGACTGCACCGAGAGCGCGCGGTGGATCTATCTGGTCGACAGCGGCAACGCGCTCCTTCGCTTCGAGCCCGACAGCGGCACGCTCACGCCGATCGGCACCCTGAGCTGTCCCTCCGGCGGCGCGACGCCGTTCTCGATGGCGGTCGATCGCTCGGCGACCGCGTTCGTGCTGCACAGCGATCACCGCATCTATCAGGTCAGCACCGCGGACGCCTCGTGCACCGCGACCACGTTCGTGCCCAACCAGGTGGGCTTCGAGCTCTTCGGCATGGGCTTCGTCTCGGACTCCGAGGGCAGCACGCTCGAGCACCTCTTCATCGCCGGCGGTCCCGAGGCCGGCATCGGCGGCGGCAGCGCGACGCTCGGGCGCATCGACTTCCCGGCGTGGAGCGTCGCGAGCATCGGGCCGGTCACGGGCTCACCCGAGCTGACCGGCACCGGCACCGGCGAGCTCTGGGGCTTCTTCCCCGACTCCACACCGATGTCGGTGCGCGAGATCGCGAAGTCGAGCGGCGCGACGCTGCGCGAGATCGACGTCTCCGCGGTCGACTCGAGCGGCTTCGGCCTCGCGAGCGCGTGGGCCTTCGCGTTCTGGGGCGGGCGCTTCTACATGTTCTACCAGGGCGCGCTCGACAGCTCGTCCGGCATCTACCGCGTGACCCCCGACACCGGCGTGGTGGAGACCGTGCGCATGAACATCGGCTACCGCATCGTCGGCGCCGGCGTGTCCACCTGCGCTCCGACGATCCTGATCTGATCGCGCGCGATCACGTCGCCGCTGCGCCCTCCTTCGCGCTCTCGGCGGCGAT
>JALYRN010000569.1 GCA_030855295.1 Myxococcota bacterium
CTGCCGCGGCTCGGGCCGTGGGTGTCGACGCGGCAGCCGCAGCCACCCGCGGTGGTGGGGCCACCGAGCCCGCCGTCGCCGACGCCCGCATCGCCGAACGACGATTCGGTGGCGTTGCCGCTCAGGCGGACGACGACCAGCGACTCGTCGGGATCGTCGGTCTCGAGGAAGAGCATCGCGGCCGCCGGACCGGGCTCGAGCGGCGCGAACGCGAGCTCGACGCTGCGCGCAGAGTGGGCTGCGACGACGATCGAGCCGCCTGCGATCTCGAACGGCGCGCGCGCCATGCGCGGCGTGACCGTGAGCTCGGCCTCGCCCTCGTTGCGGATCTCCAGCAGCCGCGTCGCGCGGCCGCCGACCTCGACGTCGCCGAAGTCGATCGCGCGGGGCTCGATGCGCGCGTCGGGCAGCGCCACGTGCACGGTCACGGGATCGAAGCGCGCCTCACGCCCGAGATCGACGATCGGCACTGCGACCGAGGTCAGCGCGAGGTCGAAGCGGCGACCGAGGATCTCGAAATAGAAGGTGGGATAGAGCGTGACGACGCCTTCGTAGTCGACGTGGCCGATCGGCTGGATGACGACGTCCTTCGCGGCGCCGAACCCCGTGGTGCCCTCGTCGGCGCCGGCGACCGTGAAGCCGCCCTCGAGCTCGATCGGCAGCGGCGCATCGCCGATCTCGATGCGATCGGTGCGGTAGTCGGCCGCGAGCGAGCCCTCCGCGTCGACCGCGAAGCCGCCGGAGAGCCCCGGGATCCCCGTGAGCCCGGCGAGGTTCGCGTCGAGCGCGCGGAAGCGCTCGGTCGCGTCTTCGATGCGGATCGGGCGCGGCGTCATCGGCTCGAGGAGCATCGAGTCGAAGCTGGTGCTCGCCGCCATCCGGAGATCGTGCGGGATCGAGCCGACGGGGATGTCGCCCTCCCACGTGTAGTGAGTGCCTGCGACGGTCACGTCGAAGCGGATGCGGGCGAGGATCTCGAGGCCGTAGTCGAACCCGAATCGACCGGTCTCGGGGGTTCCGGGGACCGCGACCGAGAGCGGAGAGGGCCACCAGACGAGGCTGCGACCGGCGAGATCGGCCTCGGTCTCCCCGCCTGCGAAGAGCGCGAATCGAACCTGCAGCGGAGAGCCGGCAGGGACCCAGCCGGTGTCGAACATCACCGCGTCGAGGAACCCCTCGCGCCAGTGGAACTCGACCGCTTCCTCGTGACATCCGCTGCGGAGCTCGGGGCACGCGGTGATCGGCTCGCCCTCTTGCGCGCTCGCGATCGAGGGCGCGATGGCCGCGAACAGCAGCGCGAGCGCGAGAATCGACGCGCCGCTCGAGCCGCCGAAGAGTGGAGTCGGAATTCGATCGTTGGCGATCACGTGCGTGGCCCTCGCTCGCGAGGATCAGGAAAAGCGCGACGTTCTGCAACCGACGCAGATCGATTTCGTCTTTTCGCATTCGCGATTGCGACGAAGTGCTTTCCGCGCGCGGCGTTGTGCTAATGCGCGAGCCGTGGGGTCGATGCTCCGCGCGCTCGAGATCGCGTTGATGTCGCTGCTCTTCGCAGCGATCGCGACGGGCTGCTCGAGCGCTGCCACCGACGACGAGCCCGAGGCAATGCGCGGCACCCGTGATGGGGACGACTCGCGTCGTCGCGCTCCGTCGCGCGCGGAGCCCACCGCGGGCTACGAGACGATCAGCGTCGTCAACGGCGGCACGATCAGCGGTGCGATCACCTGGACGGGAGAGCAGCCCGACCCGATCGACGTCCCGGTGCCGATCCATGCGGAGCGATGTGGCGAGACGCAGCGCTCGCCGGTGCTGTCGATCGGACGGCGCAGCGGGGTCGCGAACACCGTGGTGTGGCTCGATGCGATCCCGCGCGGTCGCGCGCTGGCGATCCCCGAGGAGCCGATCTCGGTCGGAATCGAGGACTGCGCGTTCCGGCCTCACGTCGTCGCGGCACCGGTCGGCGCGCGCATCGAGCTGCGCAATGCCGAGCCGATCCTGCACAACGTGCATGCGAGGTTCGTCGATCGCGCGGGCGGCATGCGGACGTGGTTCTCCGAGGGTCTGCCAGAGGCGGGGGCGACGCACGTCGCGACGCTCGAGCGGCCGGGCGTCGTGCGGCTGGTCGACGACGCGGGGCATCCGTGGATGCACGCGTGGGTGCACGTGTTCGATCATCCGTACTTCGCGGTCAGCGACGCGGCCGGGCGCTTCCAGCTGACGGGGATCCCGCCGGGGCAGTACGTCGTGCGCGCGTGGCACGAGGGGTTCTTGGTCAGCGGCGCGACGGAGTCCGGGCGTCCGGTGTACTCCGCGCCGATCGTGCTCTCGCGACCGGTGACGCTCTCCTCCGGGCACGACACCCGGATCGACTTCGTGATCGGGACCGCGTCGGCCGAGGCGGCGGGCGATTGAGGCTTGCTGGAGCGCTCCTCAGGCGCGCTCTTCGCCGGTCTCGTCGGCAGATGCGGTCGCCCCGCTGTCATCGCCTTTCGGCGATGGCGACGGCTCGGGCGACGGCGCGTCGGCGCCGTCGTCGTCTCGGTCGATGACGTCGCGGGGATCGCGTGACGCCTGCCCGGCGCGGATGCGCCATCGGGTCGCGGCGCGCCGCAGGCCCTCGGGGTCGGCGGCCTGGGCGACGCGGGCGAGCAGCACGATCCCGAGCACGGCCTCGAGGAGCTGGATCGGCGAGCGCGCGGCGTATCCGCCCGCGACCCAGAGCGCCATCCCGGCGCCGAGCTGACGACGCCAGGGATCGGGCGCGGCGAGCCCGGACGCCGCGGCGCCGAGCGCGATCGCGGCGATGAGCACGTACAGCAGGGTCGCCGCCTCCGGGAGCGCAGCGACCCGGAAGGCCCCGTAGACCACGGTGGAGTAGTAGGGATGCAGGTGCTGCTCGCCCGCGACGCCGAGCAGGACGACCGCGATCAGCACCAGGACGCCGAGCACGATGGCCGGGAGCTCTCGCGCGCTGCGGGAGCGCGGGATGACCGCGGGGACGAGGGCGAGCGGGACGAGCAGCCAGGTCAGCTCGCCGCCGTGGCGAGCGAAGTACGCGAGCGGCCCGCCGAAGCCGCCGCCGATCACCAGCGCACGCAGGCTCGCGATCGTGACCACGACCAACGCCTGCAGCGCGGTGAGGAGCGCGAGCGCGAGGCCGAGACGCAGAGCGCGGTTGCGGTAGGCGAGCGCGACCGACGCGAAGAGGCAGATCAGGATGTTGGTCGCGAACATCCCGAAGAGGACGAGGTGCGGCGCCATGCGCTCGCGGGGCAGCAGGAGCGCGAGCGTGAAGGTCGGCATCAGGATCCCGGCGAACCCGGCGACCGGCAGGCGCACGTAGAGAGGCGCGAACCCCGGCATCCGCAGGTAGGCCCCCAGCGCCGCCAGCAGCGCGACGATGCCGGTGACACCCGCGAGGTTCCGAGGGAGCGCGCCGAAGCGCATCCACTCGAGCACGGTGGTCGCCTCGACCAGCTCGGCGCCGACGCGGACGGCGACGCGGTTGAGGCCGAGGTCGACCAGCGCGGCCAGCGCAGCCAGGAAGGCGAGCGGCGGGGCGGCGCGCAGCGCGAGAGCGCGCGGATCGGCGGTCGGCTCGGGCACCGGGGCGGGAACCTAGCACGCGGTGGGGAGCCGACGGCCGGGGCCACCAGACCGTGAGCGCATCGTGCGCGCCGGCGCGTGATCCCCGCCACGCCCTTCCCTTGCGCGCCCGGGGCGCGGCGCGGTACGCCTGCACACCCATGCCGTCCCCGGACATCCGCACGAACTGGACGCTCGACGAGGTCCTCGCGATCCACGAGCTCCCGATCACCGACCTGCTGCTGCGCGCGCAGCTCGTCCATCGCGCGCACCAGGCGCCCGACTCGGTGCAGCTCTGCACGCTCCTGAGCGTGAAGACCGGCGGATGCCCCGAGGACTGCGGCTACTGTCCGCAGTCGAGCAAGCACGACACCAGCGTCGAGCCCGAGCGCCTGCTCAGCGTCGAGGAGGTCCTCTCGTCGGCGCGGCGCGCCCGCGAGGCCGGCAGCACGCGGTTCTGCATGGGCGCGGCATGGCGCGAGGTGAAGCCGGGCCCGGCCTTCGATCGGGTGCTCTCGATGGTGCGCGGGGTGCGCGAGCTGGGGCTCGAGGCGTGTGCGACGCTCGGCATGCTCGATCCCGCACAGGCCCAGGCGCTCGCCGAGGCGGGGCTCACCGCGTACAACCACAACCTCGACACGTCCCGCGAGCACTACTCCGAGATCATCTCGACGCGCACCTACGACGAGCGCCTCGAGACGATCAAGAACGTCGCGGGCGCCGGCATCTCGCTGTGCTGCGGCGGGATCCTCGGGATGGGCGAGTCGCTGCGCGATCGGGCCGAGATGCTGCGCACGCTCGCGTGCCTCGATCCGCAGCCCGGCAGCGTACCGATCAACGCGCTGGTGCCGGTCGAGGGCACGCCGCTCGCCGATCGCCCCCCGGTCGATCCGATCGAGCTGGTGCGCGCGATCGCGACCGCGCGCATCCTCATGCCGCGCGCGATGGTCCGGCTGAGCGCCGGACGCGCGGAGCTCTCGCGCGAGGCGCAGATCCTCTGCTTCATGGCGGGCGCGAACTCGATCTTCTACGGCGACAAGCTGCTGACGACCGGCAACCCCGACGTCGGCGCGGACCGCGCGCTGCTGCGCGACGCGGGGCTCTCGCCGATGGCGCCCTACGCGTCGCCCGATCCGATGGTGCAGGCGACGCGGGAGCGCGGGCCGCAGGCGAAGCCGGGCGCGGTCGCGCTGTCGTCGCGGATCGCCGCCGACGCGGAGTGACGACAGGAGTGCTCGCCCCGGAGGGCGCGTACGGGAGCGCGCGCCTCGCGTCCCGACAGG
>JALYRN010000570.1 GCA_030855295.1 Myxococcota bacterium
GGCGCGCGCTGGTCGCGGCCGTCGTGGCGCACGCGCGCGAGACCGCCGAGCTCGACACGCTCTCGCTCTCGGTCGACGCGCGGAGCGCCGCGGCGATCGCGCTGTACGAGTCGCTCGGGTTCGTGGCGTGGGGAACGGACCCCGACTCGTTCCGGACCGCGGACGGCTCCTCGGTCGACGAGACCCACATGAGCCTCCAGCTGCGCTGACCCGAACAGGAGTGCTCGCCCCGGAGGGCGCGTACGGGAGCGCGCGCCGCGCGCGCGGACGGAAGCGACCGGAGCGGGCGAGCCGATTCTCTACAGGAGTGCTCGCCCCCGACAGGAGTGCTCGCCCCCGGAGCTGCGCGTCAGCAGAACGACGCGGGCCAGCGATCGATCTGGGCGACCCGCCGTTCCTCGGTGCGACGGTGCTCGAGATCGCGCGCGTCCGCCGCGGGGAGCTCGAGCCACGTCGCGCCGCCGTCGACGCTGTGGACGAAGCGCTCGGTGCGCTCGCTCTCACCGTCCTCGGTGGCGTGCCAGCCGGTTGCGATGCGCGCGAGGAGAGATGCGCCGACGTCCCAGACGTCGAGGCCGAACCCGTGCGTCACGTGGGCGGCGTCGATCGCCCCCGCGCCGAACGCGAGCTCGACCGCGAGGCGCGCGCGCTGCTCGCCGCGGACGCACCACAGGCTCTCACGCGCCGGCGCGTGCGCGTCGCCCTCGCGATCGCGCTCGACCTCGAAGCGAAGCTCCCCCGAGTCCCCCATGGCGCGGATCGCACCACTTGCGGGCACAAACCGCAAGAGATCAGCGCGTCAGCGGCGGACGAGGTGCAGGAGCGTACCGGGCGCCGACGCGCCCTCGGCACGGAGCTCCGCCAGCGCGGCGCGCACGCAGCCCTCCTCGGCCGATCCGGCGAGGTCGCCATCGAGCGCGAGCGTCAGCGCGCCGTCGGCGGTCCACGTCGCGCGCACGACCACGCGATCCCGTGACACGCACGCGAGCAGGTCGTCGCGATGGGCATCGAGCGCGGCCCGGAGCGCGCGCTCGCTCGACGTCGCCGCGAAGGCGGATGCAGACGCGGTCTCGGATGCGGGCGCAGGATCGGTTGCCGGCACGGGATCGGATGCGGACACGGGCTGGTCGTCGGCATCGGCGACGTGATCCGGCGCCGCGAGCTCGTCCTCTCCGCCACGCGTCGCGATCCGCACCTGGATGCAGTGCGGCGAGTTCGCGCTGGTGCTGCACGCGACGTCGACGCTGCGGCCGCAGCCGCGCGCGTGCCACGCCGTCTCCGCCGCCGCCTCGAGCTCGACCTCGTCGCAGTCGAGCCACTCGCGCGCCCGATCGCGCGCCTGCGCCTCGGCGTCCCACCCAGCGCAGCCCGGCATCGCGATCGCCGCGAGCACGCCGAGCGCGACGGCACCTCTCACGATCGCTCTCGAGGGCGCTTCGTCCGCATCATCCGGCCGACCACCGGCACCACCAGCGAGTTCGGCAGCGCGCTCGCGATCAGTGCGCCGACGCGGTTCGCCGCGCCCGGCACCACGACGACCTTCCCGGCGACGTACCCCGCGAGCCCGCGCTCGACGGTCTCCTGCGCGCTGAGCACCGAGGCCCTCTGCGCTGCGGAGATCTCGCTGTTCGCGCGCGCCTGGAAGCCGGTCGGCACCGGCCCGGGGCACAGCACGCTCACCCGCACGCCCCGCCCGCGCATCTCCTCCGCCAGCGCCTCGCCGAAGCTGCGCACGAACGCCTTCGTCGCGCCGTACACCGCGAACATCGGCGTCGGCTGGAACGCCGCCGTCGACGCGACGAGCAGCACGCCGCCCCGGCGTCGCGCGAGCATCCCGCCGATCGTGTGGTGCACGATCGCGACGAGCGCCTCGCAGTTCACGCGCACCATCTCGGTCTGCGACGCGGAGGTCTCCTCTTCGCACGGTCCCCACGTGCCGAAGCCCGCGTTCGCGACGACGTGATCGATCGCGACGCCGAGCGCGTCGAGCTCCCGCGCGAGCGTCGCCGCGCCGTCAGGCGCTGCGAGGTCCGCGGTGATCACTCGGTACTGCACGCCGTGCGCGGCTCCGAGCTGCGCCCCGAGCGCCTGCAGCTTGTCGCGCGATCGCGCGGTCAGGACGACGTTGCAGCCGCGCTGCGCGAGCTGCCGCGCGAACTCTTCACCGAGCCCCGAGCTCGCGCCCGTGACCAACGCCCAGCTGCCGCGGAACACGTCGTCCATCCGTCTCGCGCCTTCGTGAGAGGACGAAGGCTACACGTTCGGGATGGTGCTCAAGACACGATTCGCTGCGCTGCACTTGCGCTGGATCAGCGCAAGTGCGCTCCGCTCTCAAAGGCCTGTCTAAAGATCGGCTCGCCCGCTCCGGGCGCTTCCGTCCGCGCGCCGGGCGCGCTCCCGTACGCGCCCTCCGGGGCGAGCACTCCTGTGGACTCAGTACGCGTTCTGGTGCACGCGGCGCGAGAACACCGTCAGCAGGACGATCTTCAGATCGAAGAGCAAGCCCCAGCTCCGGATGTACTCGAGGTCGTGCTCGATGCGCTTCTCCATCTTCTCGAGCGTGTCCGTCTCGCCGCGCCAACCGTTGACCTGCGCCCACCCGGTCAGCCCCGGCTTCACCTTGTGGCGGAGCATGTAGCCGTGGATGCGCTTCCTGTACTCCTCGTTGTGCGCGACGGCGTGCGGCCGCGGCCCGACCAAGCTCATCGTGCCGCTGAGCACGTGGAAGAGCTGCGGGAGCTCGTCGATCGAGCTGCGCCGTAGGAAGCGTCCGACCGGCGTGATGCGCGCGTCCTGGCGCGTCGCCTGCGTGATGACCGGGCCGTTCTCGAGCGCGCACATCGATCGGAACTTCAGGACCTCGATCACCTCGCCGTTCAGCCCGTAGCGGCGCTGCCGGAAGAAGACCGGCCCCTTGCTCGTGAGCTTGATCGCGATCGCCGCCGCGATCATCACCGGCGACGCGACCATCACCGCGAGCGTGCCGAGCACGAGATCCTCGATGCGCTTGACCAGCCCGTCGACGCCGTAGAACGGCGACTCGAAGATGCTGATCACGGGAATGTCGTCGAGGCTGCTCCAGCGCCCCGCCAGCAGATCGGAGACCTGGAAGTCGGGCACGAAGTACACGCTCACCGTGCTGTCGGAGAGCTTGCGCACGAGCTGGTTCACGCGCGGCTCCGCACGAAGCGGCAGCGCCATGTACACCAGGTCGATGCGCCCGCTGCGCGCGTGCTCGATCAGATCGTCGAAGCTGCCCGAGAGCGTGCCGAGCTCTTCCGGCACCGGATGACAGCGCTCGATCGTTCGGTCGTCGTAGAAGCCCGCGATGCGCATCCCGAGCCACGGCGAGGCCGCGATCCGCCGCGACACCATCTCGCCCATCTCGGTCATCCCGACGATCGCGACGCTGCGGGTGTTGCGCCCGCTGATGCGCAGCCGGTGCAGCGCCACACGCAGCATCGAGCGCCAGATCGCGACCAGCGTCGGCGCGAGCACGAACCACGCGACCGTGACGACGCGCGAGAGATCGTCCGACGACTTCGTCAGGAAGAGCGCGACGAGCAGCACCGGCGCGGCGATGCCCCAGCCGATCAGCACCCGCATCAGCTCCTTGCGGAACGGGACGCCGCGCCAGGCCTGGTACAGATCGCTGAGCTCGGCGACGAGCTGGAACGCGAGCGCGGCGACGCACGTCGCGACCGTCTGGGCCTGGCTCCACGGATCACCGGCGAAGAGCGCGGTCGCGACCAGGTGCGCGACGACGATCCAGAGCGCGTCGCTCGCGCGCTGGATCACACCGATGAGCGGCGTGTGCGGCCTCAGGGCTCCTTCGGGGACTGCTGTCATGGTGCTGCTGCGGACTTCGCGCGGAGGAGGGGCGGTGCGAACGAGTGCGCCCCCATACACGTACCGTGCCGGTGGCGATTTCCAGTTTCACAGCACCGCGGACCACGTTTGCTACGTGTTCAGACGCGATTTCTCGGACGAACCGCTGGCTACGCGAGCAGCCGGCGCTGGCGACTGGAGACGCCAGAACCTACGGTGCTCCAGCGCGGCGCGTTCCCCGCGTTCTCTGGTCAGTTCGGCGCCGAGCAGGACGGCACGACGAAGCTGACGACGTCCTGGCACCAGCTCGGATCCTGCCCACCGCTCGAGCAGACCTGCGACTGCGCGGCGCCTGCGAAGCGACCCGAGAGCACCACGGTCTCGCCGCAGTTGCGCACCGTGATGCGGTAGTCGACGGGGCGTCCCTGGATGCAGCTCTCGTAGTGCGCGACGCGCACCGTGTACGTGCCGCGCGGCGCGCGCCCCTGCGCCCAGTAGATGTGCTCGTTGTCGACGCCGACGTTGCCGCCGCACGCGGCGTTCGCGTCGAGATCGAGGTGGCCACCGCTGACGCCGGTGGTGTTGCCGAAGTAGATCGAGTTGCCCGTGGGATCGGTGACGTAGAGATCGAGATCGGTCGGCTCGCTCATCGTGAGCGCCACCTCGACGTCGCCGGTGCCGACCGGCAGCACCGACAGCTCGCGCGTGATCCACGGCGAGATCCGCCCTCCGTCGTCGATCGCGGCGATGCGCGCGACCACCCGGAACTCCTGCCCCGAGGTCGCCATCGAGCCGTCGGGCCGGATGGGGGCACCGATCGTGAAGCGCAGCGTCGCGCCGTCGGAGCCGCCGGCCGACACGATGCCGAGCTCGGTCGGCACCGTGGCCGGCAGGACGAAGTGGCCGCGGTAGCCGTCGAACACGATCGCATACGAGGTGACGCCCGTGCCGCCGCGCGAGTCGGCCGCGCGCACGCGGGCCTCGGCCGGCACGCCCGCGAGGATCGTCAGCGGTCGGTCGGCGCGCTCGCCGCGAT
>JALYRN010000054.1 GCA_030855295.1 Myxococcota bacterium
AGCGATTCACGTCGCCGCCCCGAGCGCGGTTCACTCGAGCGGCCAGAGCCGACGCAGGAGCATGCGCACGAGCCGATGGCGGTCGTGCGTGTCGATGCGAAAGACAGCGTGAATGCGGTGAGCGGCACGCCGCGCAGCGGCGCGCCGTTCGTCTTCGTCACGCGTCGCGAGCACGGTCGCGATGGCGTCGATCCAGAAGTGGCGATCGATCGAGCGCTCGGCGAGGACGAGCCGATCGATGAGCGCGTCGAGCGCGCCGGTCACGTCGCTGCCTGCGGCGGCAATGATCGCGTCG
This sequence comes from Myxococcota bacterium, assembly GCA_030855295.1. GTDB lineage: Bacteria > Myxococcota_A > Polyangia > Polyangiales > Sandaracinaceae > Sandaracinus. Next base: position 296 of record JALYRN010000054.1, read on the forward strand.
CGCTCGCGGACGAGCCCGTCGAGGAAGCGATCGCGCGCCGCAAGACGTTCGCGCAGGAGCGCCTCGGTGATCGCGTCGGCCTCGTGGACGTGATGGACGTTCCTCGCGATGCCCAGAAGGTAGCGCGCGTCGACGTCGCCGGGCAGCGTTCCGCGATCCCGCTTGCCGCCGAAGATCGCTATCGCATCGACGATCGCGTCGCGCGGGTAGCAGGCGATCGCGTCGCGGACGTGGCGCTCGGGGTCGAGCAGACCGAGACGCGTGAAGGCGTCGTCGAGGAGAGAGCGCACGATCGGGTCGAGGCGCGCGGCACGCGTCTGTCGCGCGAGCTCCTGCTTTCGCATGCGCTCGCGGAGCGCCGCCTTCGCGGCATCGCGTTCCTCGGGCGTGACGCTCTGCGCGTAGAGGTCGACGCGACTCTTGCCGCCGCGATCGTGTCGTGGAGCGCGGTTGAGGACGCGGAAGAAGACGACGGCGACGATCGTGGCGATCGCGCGCGCGAGCGCGCACGGTTCGCGCGTGTCGATCTCGATCGGCGGCACCTTCTGAGAGAAGAGGCCGAATCCGCCCTCGACATGAGCCTTGTTCTGCGGGCGTCCGGGCGTCGCGCGCATGCGCATCGTCTCGCCGAGCGCGGCGTCGACCTCGGGCGTGTGGTTCGAGGGGCGGTTGTCGAGGAGCATCGCGAGAGGATTGTCGCCGGCGGTCTCGACGCCGCTCTCGAAGGCGTCGGTGACGGCCTTGCTGTCCTCCTCGTCGCTCACTGCGACCCCGACGGCGGCGCCGCTCGCCGCGTCGACGACGAGCTCGAGGTTCACGCGGTACGTCTCTCCGTCGATCAGGATCTCGAGCGTCTTTCCGTCGGCGATCCACTGCGCGCCCGGGAAGAAGGTCTCGAAGGCGCCTCGCAGCGCATGCTCGTCGCGCGAGCGACCGCCGCGTCGCGCGGGCGTGCGCTCGCCGCGCGGGCGCACAAGAGAACGCCCGCCGTCACGTTCGGCGAGACGGCGGGCGGATGATCGTGTACGAGCAGAGGGCGGTCTCCGAGGTTCGGTGTGGAAGGTTCGGCAAACTCCTCCTGCCCCGAGTCGACGAAGACCGCACTTACTTTCTACGTGCCGAGCGGCACGTTCAGGCGCTGCCCGAGGAGCCATACCTCGGGCACGCCGTTCTTGCTCACGACCTTGAAGAGCTCGAGCGCGCGCTCGCGCAGATCCAGATCGTCGCCCTCGCGCTGCGAGCCTGCCTCGATCCGCGCGAGCACGTCGGCGACGCGGCCGTAGTAGCGATCTGCCGGCACGAGCAGACCGCCGAGCGCGTGGTGCGTGCGGCCGTGGTTGTACCAGTGCAGGTGCGCGGCGAGCCGCCGCTTCATCTCGGCGAGATCGTAGAAGCGGTGCCGGTCGAAGAGCTCCTTGTGCAGGTTCGCGTTGAACACCTCGACCTTGCCGTTGTGCTCCTTCTGGATCGCGACCACCTGCTCGATCTCCATCTCGTCGAGCAGCGCCGTGAAGCGCGAGATCCCGCGCCACGACCAGAACGCCGCGCCGCGATCGTGCATCACGCGCTCGGGCTTGCCGTGCCGCTCGACCGCCTCCTCGAAGGTGCGGATCACCATGTCGGCGCGCTCTGCGTCGTCGACGCCGTGACCCGTGACGAAGCGCGCGCAATCGTCGATCAGGATCAGGGTGAACGTCGAAGCGCGATGGATGTGGCGGTGCACGAAGTCGAGGTGCCAGAGGTGGTTCGGGCGCACCGCCTCGAAGCGCTGATCATGCGGCGCGTCGCGCTTCACCTTCGGCGGCCGGTAGCCGGCGTCCTCCATCACACGCCGCGTCGTCGAGACCGCGACCTTGATCCCGCGGCGGCGCAGCTGGTTCTTGATCTGGCTCGGGCCCAGGCCAGGGTGCTTCTTCCACTCGCCGAGGATCTCGGCGTCGCGCTTCGCCTCGATCTCGCTCGGCGCGGGGCCGCTCGTCGGCGAGGGGCCCTCGCCCTTGGCGGCCTTGGCGAGCTTGCGCTTCCAGTCGTAGATCGCGAAGCGGCTCGCGCCGAACTTCTTCTTCGCGGCGCTCACTCCACGCGCGGCGGCGTGCTCGAGCGCCTCGGCCTTCTCGCTCGGCGTGTAGCGGCGCGCCGGACGCCCCTTCGGCGCCGCCGTCTCCTGCGGCTCCGCGCTCGGCGCCGTGACCGAGTGCGGCTTCGCGCTCGCAGCCGCACTCGGCCTCGTCGCACGCGTTCGCTTCGCCGCCCTCGGTGCTCCACCCGTCGCAGTGCTCGACGAAGGCTCTGTCGCGGCCTTCGCAGCGTCGCGCCCGAGCCACGTGCTCACCGTCGTCTGCGGCACGCCGTGCAGGCGCCCAGCTTCGACGACGCCGAGCTCTCTTGCCGCTGCAAGAACCTTCGCGCGATCCTCACCCGTGTACTGACGCCGCTTCCGCGGCTCGTTCGCTGCTGCCATGCTCGTCCTCGTGGAGGCGAGCACCGAACCTCAGACCGTCCGGGGTTCAGGCCTCGATCTCCGTGGACGATGTTCGGCAACAGCACCTAGCCCGGCACCGATCGCCACGCACGTGATGGCGCTGGGGATGCGTGCGCGCTGTAAGACGCGCGGGACGAGGAAGAGGCCGACGACGACCAGGAGGTACTGAATTTCTAGCTTTCTCCTCACCTGCGTTCTCTCGTCGGCAGTGACGAGAATTCCCGGGCTCAGAGATCGGTCAGCACATCGCCAGGGCTCGCACCTTCGTGGGAGCGCGCCTGGTGGTGCTGCGATTGCACCCACGGCGATGGTGCCCAGACGAGGAGCACGCGCGTAGCGACGCGCAGCGAGGCAGAATGAGACCGCAGCCGCGGCGTAGGATCTTCGGGGTCACAGCGGGCGTCGGGGCGGCGCTTCTCGTGTTCCTCGCGATCATGCTGGAGCGGCATCCCGAGGTGCTCGAGCTGTGGCGGATGGGGGACTCGCGCAGGCTGCGCGATCGCGCCGATGCGGCTGCGCCCCGCATCGACGACTCACGCGCACGTGTTCTGATCATCGCGATCGATGGTGTCCGTCGCGACGTGCTCTACCCCTCGCTCGAAGCCGGCGAGCTTCCGGGCCTGGCTCGCTTGCTGGGCGGACGAGCGGAGGACGCGCTGCGACACGCGCACCTCGAGCGCTCGCTCTCGTCGGTGCTTCCGTCGGACACGATCCCGAATTGGGCGAGCGTGTTCACCGGCGCGCCGCCCGGCGAGCACGGACTGCCGGGCAACGAGGTCTTCGTGCGCGAGCGGTTGGACCTCGTCGCGCCGATCCCCGTCAGCTTCGGCGACGTCACGCCCGTGCTCGAGACGTACACCGACGATTACGTCGATCGGCATTTGGAGGTCCCGACGGTCTATCAGCGGCTCCGGGAGCGCGAGCCGCAGATCCGGATCTGGGTCACTGCGAGTCAGGTGCACGCAGGCGCCGATCGACTGCTCCTCGCGAATCGATCTGCGTTCGCGCAAGCGCTCGCGACGCGCATCGAGGACGCGCTCGGTGAGAGCACCGCGCGAAGTCTGTACGCGGAGGTCGACGAGGAGCTCGCAGGCAATCTGATCGAGGAGCTCGGATCGGCGCCGCTGCCCGACGTGCTGACGCTCTATCTCCCGGGCGCCGATCTCTTCGCACATCACGTCCGCCACGGCGCGAGCACTCCCGCCGAGATCGGTCCGCCGCACAGCACCGACGCCGCGCAGCGCAGCTATCTGCGCGAGGTCCTCGATCCGCTCTTCGGTGCGCTCCACGATCGCCTCGCCGACCGCAGCGATCTCTCCGAGTGGTACGTGCTCGTGCTGTCCGATCACGGGCACACCGAGCTGATCGACGACGCCGAGCACGCACTGTTCGCGCACGGCGATCGCGCACCACCGCTCGCGCTGCTCCGCGCCGCGGGCTTTCGCACCCGAAGTCTCGGGCTCGAGGCCGAAGCCGACGACTTTCAAGCCGTGCTCGCCGCGCAGAGCGGGATGGCGTTCGTGTATCTCGCCGATCGCACGACGTGCGCGCCCGAGGGCGAGCGCTGCGACTGGACGGCGCCACCGCGCTTCGAGCAAGACGTGCTCGCGGTCGCCGACGCGTTCCACCGCGCATCGCGCGAGGGCGCGCTGGTCGCCGAGCTGCGCGGCACGATCGACCTCGTGCTCGCGCGGCGTCCACGCCCGCACGCCGAAAACGATCTCCCCCTCGAGGTGTACGTCGGCGACGGACGTCTCGAGCCCGTCGACACGTATCTCGCGCGCGAGCCTCGCCCCGACTATCCGCACTTCGAGCGACGACTGCGCGAGCTCGCGACGGGTCGCCGCGGAGAGCGCGCAGGCGACGTGGTGCTCGTCGCCGCAGGCACCGGCGATGCGCCGATCGAGCAGCGCGTGCGCTTCGCGCGGCCTCAGCGATCGGGCCACGGGAGCCCCGCGCGGAGCGACGTCGAAGTGCCGCTGATCCTCGCGCGCGCCGGCCATGAACGCGCCGCGCTCGAGGCGCTCGTGCAGCGCGCGCTCGGACACGCGCCCTCGCACGCGAACGTCGCCGCGCTGATCGAGCGATTGCGCGAGGCGCCCCCCGCCGAGGTGCGCTGAGCCTGCCGGAGCGCTCGCCAGCGGAGGGACAAGGCGCAGCCCAAACAAAGGGGAGACCGGCGGGCACCAGGTGGCACCCTCTTCCCTTGGCCTCGCGAGCTCGACCGCGGAGTGGAGCATCCTCGTTCGGGTGCTTCGGGAGTCGTCGCGAAAACGCTCACGGAGCTCGTCGGGGCGAGCGACTCTTACCGTTTTGTCATGAAGCGCCCATCTTCCTGAAGGGTGGCGATTCCATCGTCTCTTCCCCACCTACGGAGCCACGCGACGACGGATGCGGACGACCCAGTGGCTCCCCGTTGACCCGCGAACCGCTCCAAGCGACCCTTTCGCCGGTTTGGATGTCCTAACCGCCGCTGTGGAGCGACGACTTCCATCACGCGGTGCACGTGCTGCTCACGGGCGAGCAGGACGGCTACTACGGCGCGTTCGAGCCGCGCCTCGAGACGCTGGCGGACACGCTGCGTCGCGGCTGGCTCTACGAAGGGCAGCGCTCGCCCGCGAGCGGCGAGCCGCGTGGGCGCCCGCGCGGAGACCTCGAGCGCGCTCGGCTGGTGTACTGCCTCCAGAACCACGATCAGATCGGCAACCGCGCGAGGGGCGAGCGGCTGAGCGATCTGGTGCCCGAGACGGACGTGCGCGCCGCCACGCTGCTGCTCGCGTTCTCACCGTCGACGGTGTTGCTCTTCCACGGGCAAGAGTGGGGTGCGAGCGCGCCCTTCCTGTACTTCACCGATCACGAGCCGCAGCTCGGAGCGAACGTGACCGAGGGACGCCAGCGCGAATTCGGCTCGTTCGACTCGTTCGGCGACGAGAGCGGGGGCTCGATGGTCCCCGATCCTCAGGACGAGCAGACCTTCCGCCGCTCCACGCTCGACTGGGACGAGCGCTCGCGCGAGCCGCACGCAGGCCTGCTCGCGCTCCATCGCGCGGCGCTCGCGCTGCGACGCGAAGACGCGGTGCTCTCCGCGCGCGACGGCGATCTCCAGGTCGCGCGTCTGGGCGAGATGCTCGTCGTCATCCGCAGCAGCGGTGGCGCGCGCCGCACGCTGGTGTGGAACCTCGGCGACGCGCCGCGGGACCTCGCGATCGCGCCGCACGCGCGGATGCTGCTCGAGTCACGTGAAGGCGCCGTGCAGTGCGATGACGGAGCGCGCCGCACCCTCGCGCCGCGCAGCGCGGTGGTGCTCGAGGGCTAGACGCCGTCTCGTCGCGCGCGGAGCGCCGGTCTCAGCGACGGCGGTCGGAGGCGACCTTCGCGAGCGCGTCGACGCTCTCGAGGTATACCGCCGCGGCCGAGCGCTCTTCGTCGCTGCCGAGCCGCGCTCGGGACCAGCGTGCGTGCGCGCGGCAGGTCACGTCGATCGCGTCGCGAAGGCGCGGCGCGTCGACGTGCTGCGCGGTGCGCGCGAGGTCGCAGAGACAGCGATCCATCCCGTCGAGCAGATCCTCGAGCTTCGCCTCGCACGGGCGCCCCGCGAGCAGGAGTCGCGCTGACTGATCGATATCCCCTTGGATCCCGAGCAGGCGGTCCACGAGCCGTCGGGCCCGACGGTCGGCGAGAGAGATGAGTGCGGTCGCTGCGCCCACCAGCCGATCTTTAGACACCGACTCGCCGAGTGCGAGGGGCAGTCGCGATCTTCTTCGATCGGCGCGGCCTCCTCTCGCGGCGTACATCGACATCGACATCGAGACGGTGATCGAGCTCGAGGACCGCGACCTCGAGGAGCTCACCGACATCCGAACGACTCGCGCAGGTCGGGCGATCGCGGCGCCGGCGGACGACAGGCCCACGACTCCAGCGAGCTCGATCCCGCCGCCTCTGCCGACGGCTCGACGCGCGAGCTCGATCCCGCCGCCTCTGCCGACGGCTCGACGCGCGAGCTCGATTCCTGCGCCCAGCCTGCCCGCACGAAGCGCGACCGCGATCCCCTCGCCGGTCGTCCCGCCCGCGCGACAGACGAGCGCGCGCCCGGGCCCTCTGCCGCCGCCGCGGCATCCGTTCGCGCGACGCGCGAGCTGAATCCTGCAGGAGGCGAAGGTCCATCCGGGGCGCCGGATCTCGCGACAGGCCGCGAATCGGCGACCCAAACGCCCCGCGTGAGGGGGCATCCCGCCACGATGGGCGCGGAATGCCACAGGCGGCGGGCCTCGATCGTTGCGGAAAACCGCGCCACGGGGCGAGCCGCACCGATGGTGCTCTGCTTGCTCCGGTTGCGTCCCATGATGCTTCGCACCGACGACCTCGATGGACGCTCACCTCTCGAGACGATGATCCTGCGCGCGCTCGGTGTCGTCTTCATCGCGCTCGCGCTCCCGGTCGTCGCTCTGAGCTTCGGCTGCGGCGGCGGCTGCACCGACGACGACGACAGCACCGGCGAGCAGGTCGGCGAGGCGGTCGAAGAGGCAGGTGACGACGTCGAGGACGCGCTCGACGACTGAGTGATCGCGCGCGAGCGATCGATCCTCAGGCGACGGCAGGACGCCGCGGGAGCCCGATGGCGAACGTCGTGCCGGTGTCGGCCGACGAGCTGGCGCTGATCGTTCCCGCGTGCGCGCGCACGATCTCGCTGACGATGTAGAGCCCCAGCCCCAGCCCCGAGGTCGAGCCCAGCGCTCGCACGTGGAACGGCTCGAAGAGAGTCTGCATCGCGGACGCGCGAATCCCCGGGCCCGAGTCGTGGACCGTCACGGTCACTCGGTCGTCCTCGTCTCGCGCGGCGACCTCGATGGGGTCCGTTCCGTACTTCAGCGCGTTCCCGAGCAGGTTCGAGAGCACCTGATCGAGCCGATCGCGATCCCACGCGCCGACCACGTCCCCGCTCGTCTCGAAGGTGATGGCGCGCGTCGGGTGCGCCTGCTTCGCCTCCGCCACCGCCTCGGCGCAGACGCTCGCGAGATCGCAGCGCGCTCGCTCGATCGGGATCCCGCCCCCGAGCCGCCCTCGGGCGAAGTCGAGCAGCGCTCCGATCATCCCATCCATGCGGCGCTCGCTCCGCATGATCCGGACGACGAGGTCCGCCTCGCGCTGCGGAAGACCCACGTGCGCGAGGAGCTGCGTCGCCATCGCGATCACGCTGAGCGGGGCACGCAGGTCGTGGCCCAGGATCGCGATGAACTGCTCGCGCGCCTCGTCGACGCGGAGGCGATCGGAGATGTCGGTCAACGTCCCGATCCACTCGCGCGTCGTGCCTCCCGTCGGGATCGGCACCGCGCACGCCGCGACCCACGCGTAGGTGTCGTCGCGACGGCGGAGGCGGTGCTGCTGCGCGTAGGGCGTGCTGCTGGCGGCGGCCTGCGTCCACGCTTCGCGTACCTGCTCACGCTCGGCGGGATGCACCACGGAGAGCCAGTGCCACTGGTCCGCGGGCTCATCCTCCGCGGGGACCTCGAGGCCGGTGAAGTCCCGCCAGCTCGCGGGATCCATGCGGACGCGCCCGACGGCGTCCGCGCGGAACATGATCGACGACGATGTGGTGACGAGCGTGCGGAACCGCTCTTCGCTCTCCGTCACCTCGAGGCGCGCCGCGTTCGCCGCGTCGGTGAGCTCCTCGGCTCGGAGCGCCGCGAGGACGAGCTTCTCGTTCGCCGCGCGCATCTGCGTGACGAGCTGGTCGCGCGCGGCCTCTGCCTCGCGGGCCTCGTGCCGGGCTCGGACCGTCTCGTCGCGGAGGCGGGCGACCTCCTCCCGCTCGGTCAGCGAATCCTCGCGCATGCCCGATGCGCTCTCGCGGGCGTCCATGCCGAGCTCGCGCGCCCCCATCGCGTCCTCGCGGGCAGTGAGGCCGCGGCTCCGCAGGCCCGCTTCGGTCTCCGAGCGGTGTTCCTGCGGCTTCTTGTCCATCCGCGCAGAGCCTAGGCCCCTTTGTCGTCGCACGCGAACCGAACGTGTGGGCGCCCCGACGAGGAGCTCCTCGTACTGCGTCAGCGCGCCGCCCGTGACGCCGCCGCCGGAGCCGATCTCGGAGCGCCGCATCCGCCTGGAAGAACTTTGTCTGAGCGAGGAAGGTCGGCTCGAGCATCGCCGCTTCGAGCGCGCCGCGGAGCTTCTCGTCCCGCGTTCGGAACTCCGTGCGGCGTTCGGAACTCCGTGCGCAGGTGGCTTCGGTCCTCGTCGAGGACGCGATCGACGATGGCGATAGGATGCAAGGTCATCGGCGCGCCCCGGTTCATAACTTGCCGACGCTTGCGGCCGCGGAAACCGCCAAGAACATGGGGGACTCGCGGGGAGGACCGCCATAACTGCTCATTTCGCACGCCATACTTGCTACGTTCGCGCGAAGGCGCTCCACGTGGCGCCGCGGACGTAGTGCGCGCCCCGCCGTTCGCCCCGCGCCTCGAGGACACCCGAGGCGACGAGCGTGGCGAGCGCCCGCCGCGCCTCGACCCGATCGACGTCGTACGCCTCGCGGTAGTCGGTGTTCGTGACCCGGGTCGAGATTATGAGCGCGGACGGGCGTGCCAGGGAGGAAAGGGATCATCGGAGCGCGATGGTGCCACAAGGCGTTGGCCAGCGATCCGAGGTCGCGGAACTACCACTCGAGTGCGAGAGCTGATCGAGCACTGCGCCCTACTTCGTCGGCAGCCGCGCGATCTGGAACGCCAGAGCGGCTGCGGCGCGGGCTGCCCCTCGACCTCGACCCTCGTCTCCTCGAGCACACCCCTCCGGATCGAGGGATCGGGCTACTTGCTCGCGGCCGCCGACGGACGCGGCATCCGCCCGCTCAGGCGCGTGATCGCGTCGGCCAGCTCGGCGACGTTCACGGGCTTCTCGACGTGGAGCTGGAAGCCGGCCGCGAAGGCGGCGCGCTTGTCCTCGGTGCGCACGTAGCCCGTCACTGCGATCGCCGGTGTGCCGCCCCCCGCGGTCGGCGCGAGGCGCCGCACGCGCCGCATGAACTCGTAGCCGTCCATGTCGGGCATGCCGATGTCGCAGACGACGACGTCGGGACGAAGCGACTCGAGCTCCACCAGCCCGCGCTCGCCGGAGCGCGCGCAGACGACCTTCGCGCCGCGCTCTTCGAGCATCGCCGACTCGAGCTCCCTCGCATCTTCGTCGTCGTCGACGACGAGCACGACGAGCCCCTGGAGCACAAGAGAGCTCGTCCCCGCCAGCATCGAGTCGCGACGCGAGCTCGCGCTCTCGTCGGCGATCGCGCGCGAGGGCAGCTCGACCGTGAAGCACGACCCTTCACCCGGCCCGTCGCTCGCGGCCGTCGCCGTGCCTCCGTGTAGCTCCGCCAGCTGCCGCACGATCGCGAGGCCTAGGCCGAGGCCGCCGTGCTTTCTCGTGATCGAGCCGTCGTGCTGCCGGAACCGCTCGAAGACGTGAGGGAGGAACGCGCGCTCGATCCCTCGGCCCGAGTCCCGCACCTCGACCGCCACGCTCGGTCCTCGCTGCACGACGGCGACGTCGATGTGCCCGCCCTCGGGCGTGAATTTCACCGCGTTGCTCAGCAGGTTCCAGATCATCTGCTGCACCCGCCCGGGATCGGCTGGGATCACGTGCACGTCGTCGAGCACCACCCGGATCGCAATGCGCTTGGCGTCGGCCGCCGCGCGCACGACGTCCACCGCCGCGTACACCGCGCTCCCCACGTCGGTGCTCTCGATCTCGAGGCTGAGCTTCCCGCTGATGATCCTCGAGATGTCGAGGAGGTCCTCCACCAGCCGCGCCTGGGCGCGCGCGTTGCGCTCGATCGACGAGAGACCGCGCTGCAAGATCTCGGCGTCGCCGAGCCGGGTCTGCAAGAGCGTGCTCCAGCCGAGCAGCGCGTTGAGCGGCGTGCGCAGCTCGTGGCTCACGGTCGCGAGGAACTCGTCCTTGAGCCGGCTGGCAGTTTCCGCCTCGTGCCGCGCGCGCCGCTCGGCCTCGACCGCGCGCGCTCGGTCGATGGCCTGCGCCGAGTGCCCGGCGAGCGCCATCACGAAGCCCCGATCATCGTCGTCGAACCGGCGCGCGCGCCGGAACACCAGCGCCAGCCCGCCGAGCGGCCGGCCCTGGTAGCAGAGCGGCACCGCGACGAGCGCGTGGTCGTCGGCATTCGCGAGGTCGCGAAGCGCGGGATAGCGATCGAGCACCGCGCCCGCCGTCTCGAAGAAGAGCGGCTCGCCGGTGCGCACTGCCTCCGAGACCGGCGCGTCGGCCTGCATCGGGAGCGCTCGCCAGCGCGCGGCTTCCTCGGGAAGGCAGCCCGCCGATCCCGCGAGCTCGAGGGTCTGCTCCGTCGGGTCCAGCAGCATCACCACCCCGGCGTCGGCCCCCAGCGCGTCGAGACCCTGCGCGAGGAGCACGTCCGCGACCTCGGGCGGGGTCCTCGCCTCGGAGAACGCCGCGGTCATGGACTGCAGTCGGCTCAAGCGGTCCGCGTCCTCGCGCGCCTGTCGATACTGCTGCGACTCCGTGACGTCGCGGCCGATCGCCACGACCGACGTGACCGACCCGTCCGCCCCGAGCTCCGGGACCGTCCGGACGTGGAACACCCGCCGTCCTCCGACCTCGAGCTCGACGAAGCTCTCCCCGCGAGCGCCGGTCGCGAACGCGTCGGCCAAGAGGGCGTCGCCCGCTTCGACCAGCGCTGCTGGCGCCCCGAGCTCCGCGTTGGTCTTGCCGATGAGGCGTGCGCGCGGGACGCCGCAGAGCCGCTCGAGCGACTGGTTCACGTACACCCACCGGAGCTGAGCATCGAACCGCGCGATCACGTCTGGGAGGCTCTCGAAGAGCGCACGAGCCTTCTCCGCCTCGGCCGCCTCCGCCCCCGCTCGCGCTTGCGCTTCGAGCGCGGTGAGGACGAGCTGCTCGTTGGCTCGACGCAGCACCGATGCCGCCCTCGGTGCGGTCGAGCCATCGTCATCCGCGTCGCGCGCGGGCTGTTCGGAGCTCGACGCGGTCCCTCCGGTCCGGTTGCGTCCCATCTCGGCTCCAGTCTGCAGCGAATTGCGCCTCGAACACCACCCGCCTTCGGGCGATGTAGGCACCTCTCAGGGCGAGACTCGCTTCCGTGGAAGTCTCGACCTACGCCGGCGGCGTGATCGTCGCCCGCGGAGCGGGGGCCTCGGTCAGCGGGAGCGAGACCGTGAACGTCGCGCCGCGCCCTGCGCCTTCGCTGCGCGCCTCGACGCGCCCGCCGTGCGCCTCGACGAGGTCCTGCACGATCGCGAGCCCGATCCCGAGGCCCCCGTGCCGGCGGGTGCTCGACTGGTCGTACTGACGGAGCCGCTCGAACACGTGCGGGAGGAAGGCGGCCTCGATGCCGATCCCATCGTCGGTGACGACGAGCCTCGCCATGCCATCCGTCGCGGAGAGCCGCACCACCACGCGTCCCCCCGGAGGCGTGAACTTCACCGCGTTGGACAGCAGGTTCCACGCGATCTGCTGCAGCCGCGTCGGGTCGCCGAGCAGCATCAGCGGCTGGCTCGCCAGCTCGCTGACGAGCTCGACCCTCGCCGCGCGCGCGCCGACCTCGATCGTCTCGACCGCGGCGAGGACGGGCGCGCGCAGGTCCACTGCGTGCGCGTCGAGCCGGAGCTTGCCCGCGAGCAAGGAGCTCGCGTCCAGCAGATCCTCGACGATGTGAGCCAGCGCGCGCCCGTTGCGCCCGATCACCTCGTGCGCCCGCGGCGCGAGCTCGCTGCTCGGGTCGTGCTCGATCAGCGAGAGCCACCCCATCATCGCGTTGAGCGGCGTGCGCAGCTCGTGCGAGAGGGTGGCGAGGAACTCGTCCTTGAGCCGAGCTTCGTCTTCGGCGCGAGCTCGCGCCGCCTTCTCGCTCGCCAGGGACGCATCGCGCGCTGTGAGCGCCTCGCTCGTGCGGAGCGCCGCGTCCCTGGCGCGCAGCAGCGCTCGCCTCCGCGCCTCGCCGAGCACCGACGTCACGGCACCGATCACCACGAACAGCACGATCGCGACGCGGTCGAACGTCTTCTCGATCGAGAAGCCCTCGGGCGGGATGAAGAAGTAGATGCTGACCAGCGCCGACTTGCCCGTCGCGAGCAAGCCCGGGCCGAGCCCGCCCCACCACGCGGCCCCGACCACGCCGGCGACGAAGACCAGCGCCGCTTCGTGCTCGAGCAGCGGATCGAGGGCCACCCGCGCGAGCGCCGCGATCGTGGTCCACACCACGGCAGCGAAGTACGCGAGCATTCGCGGCGCCCCCGACGCGGGCGCTCCCGCGCCTCCCCACACGGGCGCGCGAACGTCCGACGTCGTGTGCGCTCGGATCAAGGGTCGGCCTCCGCTCGATACCTAGTCACGCGCGACCGATGAGCCTGCCGTCATCGACATCCATGGACCGCGTGCCTAGGATGGGGGGGCGTGTCTCCCCCCAGCTCGCGTTCCCTGTGGGTCGCCGAGCGCGTCCTCGGTCCCCCGGCCGCGAGCGCGGAGGGGGCGGTCGCCGAGGTGCAGGGCGTCCACGAACGGCTCGGGCGCGCGATGTCCGTGGTGATCGGCGACGCAGGGTTCGCGGCGACGTTCGCCCGCTGCGTGATGTATGCGCGAGCCGAGTGCCCGGCGCTCGCCGAGGTCGACCCGGACGCTCTCCTCGACCGGCTCTGGGCCTGCCTCGGCCGGCTCTCGCCCGCAGCCATCCGGGCGATCGGCGTCACGCTCGTGGCCCGCTACTTCGAGCTCATGTCGCGGTTCGTCGGGCCCGAGGTGACGCTGAGGCTCTTTTACAACGCATGGCCCGAGGCCTTGCCGAGCACGCTCGAGTTGCTGGAGAAGTCATGACCGAGAGGCTGGAGATTCGAAAGCTTTCCACCGGCGTGCCCGGCCTCGACGAGGTGCTGGGCGGCGGCGTGCCGGAGCTCTCGTTCAACCTGATCGCGGGCGCGCCGGGCTGCGGCAAGACCACGCTCGCGCACCAGATCGTGTTCGCGAACGCCACCGAGGAGCGCCGGGCGGTCTACTTCACGGTCTACGGCGAGCCCCCGATCAAGATGCTGCGCTACCAGCAGCAGTTCGACTTCTTCGACGCCTCCAAGCTCACCGGCGCGATCCGCTTCGTCCACCTCGGGCAGGAGCTGATGGAGGGCGGCCTCTCCAAGGTGCTCGCGCGGATCGTGAGAGAGCTCGAAACGACCGAGCCTTCCATCGTCGTCGTCGACTCGTTCCGCTCGCTGGCGCGCGTCTCGAACGAGGTCGGCCACCGCCAGGAGCAGCTCGGCGTCGAGGCGTTCGTCCAGCGGCTGGCGCTGATGCTCACGAGCTACGAGGCCACGACCTTCCTCATCGGCGAGTACAACGAGCTCGAGAGCAACAATCCGGTGTTCACGGTGGCCGACGGCCTCGTCTGGCTGCACCAGACCGTCGCCCGGAACTCCGTCGTCCGCCGTCTGCAGGTCACGAAGGTGCGTGGGCAGGAGCAGATCCCCGGGCTGCACACCGTCAAGATCTCGAACCAGGGAATGCGCGTCTATCCGCGCATCCAGAAGCCCGAGGAGCGACAGCCGCGGACGCTCGAGCAGGGCGAGGGCGGGCCGCCCGAGCGGAGGAAGATCGGGGTGCCGGGGCTCGACGAGATGCTCGGCGGCGGCATCCCGACGGGCTACTCGCTGCTCGTCGTGGGGCCGTCGGGCTCGGGCAAGACGATGCTCGGGACCCATTTCCTGATGGAGGGAGTCCAACAGGGAGAGCCGGGCGTCCTCGCCGTGTTCGAGAAGCGTCCCCAGGACTACCTCCGGACCATCGGCCGCGGGCGCGACATCCAGCGGTCGATCGACGCCGCGAAGATCAGCCTGGTCTACATCCGCCCGCTGGACCTCTCGGTGGACGAGACGCTCGAGGAGATCCAGCGCGCGGTCTCCGAGTCGGGCGCGACGCGGGTGGTCATCGACTCGCTCTCCGGCTTCGAGCTCGCGCTCGCGCCGACGTTCCGCGACGACTTCCGCGAGTCGCTCTACCGCATGGTGGGCGCGCTCACGAGCCTCGGGGTGACCGTGCTGATGACCTGCGAGGTCACCGACTCGTTCACCGAGGTGCGGCTGAGCCCGCACGGCATCTCGTTCCTCTCGGACGGCATCATCCTCCAGCGCTACTTCGAGATCGACGGCGAGATCAGCAAGGCGATGACCGTGATCAAGATGCGCGCGAGCTCGCACAGCAAGGCGCTCCGCGAGTACGAGATCACCGAGAACGGCATCGTGATCGGCGACGGGCTCACGGGCTATCGGGGGCTGCTCATCGGTGAGAGCGAGCCGGCCGGGGCGCGCTGGGAGCGAGGGAAGCGTGCGGCGAAGAAGTCGGCTCCCCCGAAGCGAGCGGCCAAGAAGCCGACTGCCAAGAAGCCGACTGCCAAGAAGCCGACTGCCAAGACGTCTGCTCCCGCGAAGCGCACCGCAAAGACGTCTGCTCCCGCGAAGCGCACCGCAAAGACGCCCAGGGCCAAGCAGCGCAGCTCGTAGGCGCCCGTCGCCACGCTAGCGCTAGCCCGCTCAGCCGCGCCACTGGTCGGTCAGCGCTCCCAGCTGCATCACCGTGTGTTCACAGCCCCAAGGTGCTGGCGAACGACCCGCTCGAGCCGCCGAGGGCGATCTGCGCGAGCTCGTGAAGCGCTTCCTCGGCGTGTACCGCGAGCAGGTCGGCGAGGAGTTCCCGACCGATCCGCGGCAGCAGCTCGAGCGCGCGATCCTCGCGGTGTTCCGCTCGTGG
>JALYRN010000055.1 GCA_030855295.1 Myxococcota bacterium
TCCCGCGGCGGCGCGCACTGCGTCACGCGGCGATGGCCATCGTGCTTCTGCACGTAGTCGTCGCGCGCCGACGATGGACATCACGCAGCGCGCGCGCAGCGCCATCGATCAGGCTGCTCGGTAACACCTGGGTAGACCGACGCCGCCGTGACGTGCTCGTAGGACAGCAGTCGCAGCAGGGAGCCCGCTTCGCTCGCCGGTAAGACCAGGCAACGAAACACCCCAGGCTCGCGAAAAGCATGGCGGAGATCGGTCGGGACCTGCCCGCCTCGGATGAACGTAAACACGCCGTCTTGAGCGTGGAGATTCGGATTCGTCGCTCTTGACGTCTCGATCACCTCCCCCCTCTGCGCTGAGAACGCGTCGTCGCGCTTGAGAGCCCACACGCACAGCGACGCGATGCTCTCGTTGCGATGCACTCTCGCCGCACATCCGGCGGCTGCGAAGTACGCGGCGACGCGAGGACGACGCGTCCAGTCCAGCAGGCGCGTCGGAACGCCCGAGTGCTGCGCCAACGAGAGGACCGGCACGAAGTCGTCAGGCGGCCACGTAGGAGCGTCCATCGTCGACACGGAGCAGTTGCGCAGTTGTGTCGGCGTCAGCGGAACATGGAGCCCCGAACGCTCGGCGGCGAAGGCGAACCGGTGCGCCGCCCACAGTTCCGCGAGCGCCTGTAGGCGATCGCGTTGCTCCGGATGGTCTCGGAAAATCTGATGTAGGGGCGCTGTGAGAAAGGACCTCCAACGCTTGTTGCGATGGATCGACGGCACCAGCCCCCAGCGACTGTCGGCATGCCCTCGGAACGCCCAGCCGTCGCCAGTCCTCGACCTCCGCCACTCCGGCCGAAGGGGATCGAGTGCGCGCAGGAACGACTCTGCATCGGGAAATGTCTCTCGCTTCACCAGGCGCATCGAAGGTTTCATCACGACAAGGTCCGATAGTTCGATTCAGCACGCGAGCACGGCGCGAAACCAGCCGTGCCAGAGATCGGACGGATCGAAGAACAGCGCGTGCCGCTCCTCCGACCACGAGGTCTGCACGCCGACGAGCCGAAGCGCGTTCCACGGCGTCCAGATCGCCGAGGGCGCGATGTGCGTCGCGTTATCGTAGTGCCAGAGGCCGCCCCCGCTCATCCCGTCCGGCAACGGCAAGTCGTGCCGACCGGGCCCATCAAAGAGCTCCATCAGCGTCCAGCTCAGCCGCAGTCGCTGCGGCTCGCGACGCAGATCGCCAGCGCTCGCGAAGTAGCAGATCCCGACGTACCCGAACGCGGCGCGAGTCGGCGTCTCCATCTCCCGGTGCGTGAGAGCATCCGGGTAGCCACTCACCATCACGGTATCGTCGCTCGGAGGTCTCGACCACCGCACCACGGACGCGGCCGGGATCGCGAGCGGACGCAGCGTCGAGTCGAGAGCGCTCGGGATCGGGAACACCGCGACGTCGCGCGAGGGGTCGGGAGGAACGTCGTACTCCAGATCGAACGAGTCGCTCGTGTCGTCGCCCTGGAACCAGCCGATCCTGATTCCGCCCTGGAGGGGGCGGTCTCCCTCGAACACGTGGCGCGCAGTGAGACCGACGAGCCGCCCCGATGCCGTCTCGAGCAGCGTCGCCGAGCCGACACCTCGTGGCAGCTTCTGACGGCCTCCCCCGAGGAGGTAGAGGGTTGCTCGCCCGACGCGTTCTTGGATCGCGGAGCGCGCCTCGCGTTGCCCTCGATCGTCGTCGGCATCCATCTGCCGACGGTACCGCACCCGACCCACGTGGCGAACGCCGCCGGTCGCTGCGGTCACTCGAGCGTCCACGGCTGCACGAGCCACGTGGATCACCCACCGCGATCGATCGCGAGGCTCCACACGACGCGCCCGTCGACGAGCAATTCGTGTGCGCCGTTCCACCGATCCCCGACGACGCGGAGATCAACACCGCACGATCGTCGCGCATCGCAGCGCGCGACTCACGGCCGTGCGCCTACCCGGCGTCGCGGCAGACCGCCGCGCCGCCGTCGCCCCGGTCGCGCTCGCTGCAGTTTCGCGTTCTCCGTCACCGGTCCCCGCTGGCCGTCGGGAACGGACCGCCCGGCTGCGCCGCGCACTGGAACGTTTGTATCGCCGGTGAGACCGAATTCCGGGCACATATCGGGCACATTTGTGCCCGGAATGGTCCAGAAAAACGAAATCCCGGGTGGCCGCCTCTACGCGTAACCACCCGGGATTGCTTCCTTATGCGGAAGAGAGGACTTGAACCTCCACGACCTTTCGATCGCTGGAACCTGAATCCAGTGCGTCTGCCAATTCCGCCACTTCCGCGTGGGGCCGCAAGGGGTACGGTACGGCGTTGTCGCTGTCAAGGTGGGCGGAAAGGGGTGCGCAATCGTTTCGTACCCCTGCAACGCCTGCGGGGTGGGCGCCTCGGGGAAGGCTTGGTTTTGCGCCTGATCTCGCGGGTTTGACGGATGGATCAGGCGAGGAACACGGCTTGCAGCCGGACCGGCCGCCGTGCGTCCGTCTTCTACACAGCTCCCGCTCCGCGCTCGACGACGTCGCCGCTCGCGCGCCGGGTTCACGCTGATCGAGCTGATGGTGATCGTGACGATCATCCTGATCATGGCCGCGGTCGCGGCCCCCGGGATGATGCGCGCGATGTCGATCAATCGCGCGCAGCGCGCGACGATGGACGTCGCGCGGCTCGGGCGCGCCGGGCGCTCCGACGCGATCGCGTTCGGTCGCGCGTACCTGCTGGTGTACGGGCCGGGCGCGACCGGGCGCGGTCAGGTGCAGCTCTGGCGCGGCATCACCGACAGCTGCCGCACGAACAACTGGGCCGCGATCACCGGGACGGCCTGCCGCTCGTCGCGCGACTGCGTCGACTCCGTCGACATGGATACCTACTCGACCGGATCGAGCCAGGTGCGGCTGACGACGACCCAGACGTGGTTCTGCTTCGAGCCCGACGCCGATCTCTGGGTGTCGACCGGAGGCCTCTTCACGCAGCCGATCACGAGCCTGACGATGAACGTCCAGCGCTTCGACGGCGCGACCGGCGGCACGCCGCTCGAGCGGCGCGGTGTCGTGTTCCCGATCACCGGCGCGCCGAGGACCCAGCGATGAGGAGGCATCGTCGCCAGGGCCGCGCTCGCGCGGGCTACACGCTGATCGAGGTGATGATGGCGGTCGCGGTGATGACCGCGGGCGCCGTCGGGATCATGGCGCTGCATCAGGCGACGATGCGCGGCAACCTCGACGCGCGACAGGTCGCGACCGCGACGCACCTCGCGAGCACGTGGGTCGAGCGCCTGCAGCGCGACGCGACGGGGTGGTCGCAGGCCGCGCGGCCCGGCACCACCGTCGTGCCGCCGCTGATGCTCGCGAACACGCGCTACCTCAACCTCGTGCCCGCGCTGGGCGCGGCGCCGACGTGGCTCGTGCCCGGACCGTCGACCGCGACCGAGTCGGCGAGCTTCGATCACTGGGGGCGCGACACGGTGATCGCGGGACAGATGGAGTACTGCACCAACGTGCGCCTGCAGTGGGTCTACGTCGGCCAGGCGATGCGCGCGGACGTGCGCGTGTGGTGGGCGCGGCACAACCCGTCGGTGGTCGGCGGCGCGGGGCTCGCGAACTGCGGCGCCGGGCTCGATCCGAACACGCTGACGAACCGCCTGCGGGACGTGCGCTTCGTCTACGCGTCGACGGTGATCCGCTGGGTGCCGGCGCCCGCGGGCGCTGCGGCGGGGGGACCGTGATGCGCAGCGATCGCCAGAACGCACGCTCGCGCCGCGCGGGCTTCACGCTGATCGAGCTGATGGTCGCGATGACCGTCGGCGCGCTCGTGATCGCGACCGTCTACACGATCGGCGGCTCGTCGGCGCGCAACTTCCAGGAGCAGCAGCGCGTCGGACAGCTCCAGCTCTCGACGCGCCTGGCGCTCGATCGCATCCGCCGCGACGTGGAGCGCGCGGGCCTGCACGGCACGCCGAATTCCGCGCTCGAGCGCAGCTGCGCGCCCGCCGCTCGAGCGGTGCAGGCGGTGGTGGTCCGAGACAACGAGCCGACCTCGCGCGGCGCGCTCGGCGTGTACGACGCCGCCGCGAGCAACTCGACGACCCAGGCCGACCTGCTGCGGCTGGTCGGAAACTTCGCGACCGCCGACGCGTACCTCGTGCGCAGCTTCAACGGCGCGGGCAACGTCGCGTTCCTGCAGACGCAGTGGCAGGGCTTCCGGCGCAGCTTCGCCGACGTGACCGTCGACCCCGCGGGCAACACGTTCGATCCGACGCTCTTCACGTCGGCGTTCGCGCCCGGGCGGATGCTGCACATCCAGAACCTGAGCGGCAGCCACTTCTTCGTGCGGATCGTCAGCTCGTCGCTGGCCGGCCCGGACGCGACGGTGACGTTCGCGCCGGCGCTGCCGGTCGGCGGCACCTGCGTCGTCGGGCTCGGCGAGGGCGCGCTGATCGCGCCGCTCTCGGAGATCGAGTACGCGCTCCAGGCCTCGCCGCCTGATCTGCTTGCGCCGCTCGACCCCGAGATCACGGGGGCGAACGTCGGGCTGGTGCGGCGCGAGCTGAACACCGGCGCGCCGGGGACGTTCCTCAGCTCACGCACCGTGCTCGAGTGGGCGGTGACCTTCGACGTCGATGCGATCATGGACAACACGCCGATCGGCGGCGTGCCGAACGCGTGGTTGCTGCAGCTCGCGAACGATGGCAACGCGCAGACGCAGCTCACGGCACAGCCGCACCGCGTGCGCAGCCTCGTCGTGACGATCGGTGCGCGCACGCCGGAGCAGGATCCCGACTTCGCGTGGGTGGCGCCGACGCCGCTCGATCCGCTCTCGCGCTTCCGCGTGTTCGGCGCGCGTCCCGGCGCGGCGCGCGTCCGCACCGCGACCGCGGAGATCAACCTCCCCAACCTCGGGAGACTGTGATGTCGAGGCTGACCACCGCGCGAACGAAGAATGGCCGGCGTCCCGCGCGCGAGCGGGAGGGCGCGGCGATGCTGGTCGTCATGCTGCTCCTGATGATCGTGACGGCGACCGCGACGTTCGCGATGCACACGACGAGCGTCGAGCTGCGCTCGACCGGCCACTCGCGCCAGCGGATGCAGACGCGCTACGTCGCGGAGGCGGCGCTCACGAGCTCGATGACGATGCTCGAGCAGTCGGGCAGCCCCGACGCGCTCGCGCACTCGCTCGAGCGCTCGCGCCTCGGGGGAGGAGCGACGGTCCGCCAGCTCGCGCCCGACGAGCCGCACATGGCGGCGAGCCAGGCGAACCATCGGATCCAGCTCTCGGAATTCATCTCGACGCCGGGCGTCGGCATGCCCTTCGAGACGACGCCGGGACAGGAGTCGCTCGGCGTCGGCATGGGCTACGTGCCCGACTTCGCGGTCGACGTGAACGACGACTACACGTTCACCGGTGTCACGGCGGGGCATCGCTCCGACGGCGGCGGGACGCTCGCGTATCTCGCGGCGACGTACACGGCGCGCGGGCGCACGGTGCTGCCGGGCGACGTCGATCAGTACTCCCCGACGTACGCGCCGGGCACGCCGGCGCACCTGCGACGCGGCTATCACGAGACGGCAGTCAACGCGCGCGCGATCGGGGTCAGCGGCCCGATGCCGCGACGGTAACGAGATCGGGACGACGATGAACGGCGCGACGACGGGGGTAGGCATGAGCAGCAACGGACAGCGCGTCTCGAGGGTGCTCGCGATCACGGCGATGATCGCGGCCGCGGCAGGAGCGATCGCGCCGACGAGCGGCGCGTCGGCCCAAGCGCCCGACATCCGCGACGTGCGGCCGGTCGTGATGCTGCTCGTCGACACGTCGGGCTCGATGGAGTGGGAGGCTGGGCAGCCGACGGGCGTGCAGCCGACCTGCACCAACTCGGCGACCGGCACCAACGAGCGCTCGCGATGGGCGACCGTGCTCGAGGCGCTGACCGGGTCGTGGCCGAGCTTCACGTGTCAGGCGGTCGATCGCCGCACGTTCGCGGGCGCGCCGGACGAGCACTACTACCTGCCGTACCACCGCCCGACGAGCGGCGGACAGCTCACCGACGGCGTGCTCGACGTGTACGCGGAGCGCGTGAAGTTCGGGCTGATGACGTTCGACGTCATGTACGGCCTGAGCAACGTCGATCCGCAGATGGTCCAGCAGAGCGTGTTCATGGCGCGGCTCGCCGACAATGCGACGCTGCCGGGCGACTACTCGTACGGCACGCCGCGGCCGCTGACGTTCCCCGGCTGCAGCACGACGTTCATGGTCGACGCGGGCGCGCGCAGCGCGAGCGCGGCGTACGGAGCGCTGGTGTCGGTCGGCACCGATGCCGACGACTACCGGCTGATCAACCAGACGATCCAGACGCAGCTGCTCGCGACGCGGCCGTACTACGCGACGCCGACCGGCGCGATGCTCGATGACTTCCGGTTCTATCTCCAGAACCACACCGATGTCGCGCCCGTCAGCGGCACCGGAGGCGATCGCTTCGCGAGCTGCCGGCCGCGCTACGCGGTGCTGCTCACGGACGGACAGCCGACCGACCCGTATCGCGAGGCGATGAACTGCGATGCCGCGGGATACACGTGTCCGTACGATCGGCCGAGCGACATCGCTGCTGATCTCTGTCGCTTCAACGCGGGCTCGGCCGAGTGCGATGGCCTGGTCGACGGCGTGTTCGTGGTCGGGTTCGACATCGGGGATCCGGCGGCGCAGGCGGCGCTCGACGACATCGCCGATCGCGGCGGCACGGGCGCGGCGTTCACGGCGACCGATCGCCTGTCGCTGATCGCGTCGCTCGCGGCGGCGCTCGATCGTGCGGCGCCCGGGACGACGACGCGAACCTCGCCGGCGATCGCGAGCAGCGCGCCCGCGACCTCGGGCGGCGGCGACCTGCGCACGCAGTACCAGTTCAACTCGGGGTTCGAGGTGTCGGACACGGCGGGTGAGCCGTGGAGCGGCGTGCTCGATCGCACGCGCTTCCAGTGCGGCGCCGATCTCGTGGCGCAGCGTCAGCCGATCGATCCGGCGCGCGACAGCTTCCACACGATCCTCAACAGCCGGAACGTGTCGTCCTCGCCGCGCACTCTGCTGACGGTCGCGACGCCGCAGGCGGCGCAGATGGGCGGCGTGATCCTCGGGACCGGCGACAGCATCGCGCCGGTCGGCAGCGGTGGTGGCGGCGGTGGCGGTGGTGGCGGTGGTGGCGGTGGTGGCGGTGGCCCGGCGCCGCCGCCTCCCACCGAGGTCAGTGGGCTCGCGCTGACGCGCTTCGACACCGACAACGGTGCGCTGACGCCGGGCCACTTCGGCATCAGCGGCGGGAGCACCACCGAGCGGAACGAGCGCCGCAACGCGATCATCAACTGGGTGCATGGGCGCCCGGGCACCGTGCGCGACGGCAATCGCTTCGGCGACATCTACCACTCGACGCCGGTCACGGTCGGTCCGCCGCGCACCGATCTCGCGGACGAGTCGTTCAACTTGTTCCGGCGTCGGCCCGACGTGGCGACGCGTCCGACGGTCGTGTACGTCGGCACCAACGACGGCGTGCTGCACGCGTTCGCGGCCGAGGAGATCACCGTCGGCTCGCGGCGCATCCGCGACGGCGAGGAGATCTGGGGCTTCGTTCCTCCGGCGGTGTTCTCGCGGCTCGAGTCGGCGACGGCGTCGCACCAGATCCTCGTCGACGGTCCGCCGGTCGTGAAGGACGTGTTCTACATGCGGACGCCGGGGCAGCAGCCGACCGACGATCCGCGGGTCGCGGCGTCGTATCGCACGGTGCTCGTGATGGGCTTGCGCGGGGGCGGAAACCACTACTTCGCGCTCGACGTCACGAACCCGCTCGAGCCGATCTTCTTGTGGCAGTTCACCGATCGCTACATGGGCGCGACCTTCGCGCGGCCGGCGATCGGGCAGGTGCTGGTCGAGATCGGCGGCGTGCTGCAGGAGCGCGCGATCGCGCTGCTGCCGGGTGGTCGCGGCGATCTCGATCTCGATCTCGAGTCGCGAACCACGGGGCCGATCGGCTGCCCGTCGCAGGGCATCGGTCAGCCGCCGGTCACCAGCGGCACCACGAACGCGCGCTCTCGGCAGCGCTGCTATTCCAGGGTCGGGCGTCAGCTGCACTGGGTCGACATCGTGACCGGGGAGCCGCTCTTCTCGTTCGGCGACAACATCTTCAACGCGCCGGTCACCGGCGGCGTGTCGCTCTTCACCGGCGACGCCGGGACGATCGCGACGCGCGCGTTCGTGACCGACGAGGAGGGCGTGATCTGGCGGATCGACTTCTCGAGCCGGCGCACCGCCGACTGGACCGCGCTGCCGTTCCACGACGTGTTCTGGGATGGCGACGCGGCGTCGGGCCGGCCGGCGTACGAGCCGCCGGTGCTGACCACCGACAGCAACGGCAACGTCGTGATCCTGCAGGCGACCGGCAACATCGATCAGCTCGACGGCACGGCGTCCGACCGCGTGGTGTCGCTGACCGAGCAGATCGACTACGCGACCGGCGGCGCGCCCGCGGTGACCGCGGCGCTCAACTGGGAGATCCGCCTGCGTCCGGGCGAGCAGGTGACGGGGCCGCTCGATCTCTACGACAGCGTCGCGTACTTCGGGTCGTTCGAGTCGACGTCGGGCGGCGATGCGTGCGAGTACGGGCAGAGCCGCATCTGGGGCGTGAGCTATCGCGAGAACGGCGGGACGCCGCCGAGCGGGTATACGTCGCCGCTCTCGGGCAGGTTCCCGACGCGGCAGATGCAGACGATCGCGGACGGTGCGATCGACGCGCACTTCATCGGGCCGTACGAGAACGCGGTCGTGATGGGCGTGCAGGTCTCGCAGCAGATCACGTGCGTCAACGGGACCGATGATCCGGGCGATCCGTACCTCGG
Organism: Myxococcota bacterium; assembly: GCA_030855295.1. Taxonomy (GTDB): domain Bacteria; phylum Myxococcota_A; class Polyangia; order Polyangiales; family Sandaracinaceae; genus Sandaracinus. The sequence continues at coordinate 8,895 of JALYRN010000055.1, forward strand.
CATGCGGCACAACGTGACGGGCACGGGCGCGGCGCAGTTCCAGCTGACGGCCCAGGTCAGCGGAGGCAGCGCACCGGCGGCGCCGGGCATGTCGTCGGTGCGCACCATTGCGCGCACGCTGCAGGCACCCGCCTCGTATACTCGCGTGCTGTCGTGGGTGCCTCAAGCCGATCAGTGAGCCGCGTGAGGGCCGTCGGGGGCGCCATGCTCGCAGGGGGCATGGTGCTCGCGCTCGGCGGGGGCGCGTGCGGGCGCGGTGGAGACAGCGCGCCCGAGCTGCCCGAAGAGCTCGCGCCGATGCCCGAGACGACGCGCGACGACGCTCCGGTGCGCGAGGCGATCTACGGCGACGACGGCGAGGTGCTGGAGTCGACGCAGCGCGTCGCGGGGCTTCCGTTGCCGCGCGGGCTCGAGACGGTGCTCGAGGACGGGCGCCGGCATGTGTACCGGAGCGAGGTGCCGCTGCAGAAGATGCAGAGCTACTTCGGCGTGCGGCTGGTGACGGGTCAGGTCGATGCGCGCGCGGGGGGCGGGGCGACGTACGTCGACGCGGTGCCCCGCGGGGTGCGGGGGGGCGAGGTGCGGCTGGACGTGACCGTCGAGCCGAGCTCGGCGGCGCAGTCGCGCGTCGAGATCGTCGAGCGCGCGCCCGCGCTGGTGACGCCGCCGACGGAAGAAGAGTCGCTGCGCAGGTTGCGGGAGCGCATGGAGCGCGCGGACTGAATCGACCGGAGTGCTCGCGCCGGAGGGACCGGACGGAAGCGCGCGCTTCGCGTGCGGACGGAAGGTCCCGGAGCGGGCGAGCCGATTTTTAGACAGCCTTCGAGTCGACAGGAGTGCCCGCCCCGGACGGGCGAGCCGATTCTGAGACGAGCTCGTCGTCAGGGGAGGGTGAGATCGGGCGGTAGGTCGGCGCTGGGCGGAGCGTCGAGTGCGACCGGCGCGGCGGCGCGCGCGAAGCGGCGGGCGGAGCGGCGGATTCGGCGGGCCTGGGCGGCGTCGAAGAACAGCGGAACGTCGGCGCGCTCGTAGCTCATGATGTTGCCGGGCGTCGGCGAGTGCGGGTTGCCGAAGTAGTGGCCGAGCTCGTGCGCGAGCACGTTCGGTCCGGCGATCGCGGAGACGACGACGAGGTGCGCGCCGGGCCGGCCGGCGGGGCGCCAGTGCACGCCGCGTCGCATCTGGGTCGGGTCGTCGACGTCGCGGAGGGAGCGCACGACGAACACGTCGATGCGCGACGGCTCGAGGAGCGCACCGAGCGCGTGTCGGTCTGCGCGGCTCTCGAGCTGCGCGTGTGCTTCGGCGAGAGGTCGGCGCTCGCTCACGACGAACGCGACGCCATGCGGCGTGAAGAGCTCGTTCGCGGTCGCCACCTGCGCCACGAGCCACTCATCCGTCACGCCCGCCGCGCCGCTCGCCGCCGCCCGCGCGACATGCACCCGCAGCCCGAACACCTCCCCTTCCCCCACCGCCGACACCGGGGACACGCACCACGCCGCCAAGTAGGCGAACACAAAGAGGAATTTTGCGCGTGTGGCCAATCCCCCATAACTTCGCATCAATCGCGCGGTCGCGTCGAGCCTATCGGCGCCGACGGCTTGCGCGCGGGAAGTGATGCAAAGTGATGCCGAGTTATGGGGGGTTGGCCGAAGCCGCCGAAAACAGCAATCGTTTCAGCCGTTTGCGCGGGTGGTGCGTGTCCCTCGTGCTGCGGGGGTCAGCCGCCGCGGGCGCGGAGGACGCGCTCTAGGTCGGTGCGGGGGGGGCCGGTCTCGGCGGCGTAGGCCTTGCGGAGGAGCGCGCCGACGTCGGGGTGATCGGCGCGCACGAGGAGGTCGCGCGCGACGTCTTTCTCGGCGCGCTCGCCGTGACGGATGACGTCGATCAAGAGCTCGGCCGCTTCGATGCTCGGGATCTTGCCGATCGATGCGAGCGCGGCGCGCCGCGTCTCCGCATCCTGCGCGTCGCGATAGATGCGCGAGAGCGGATCGAACGCATGCCCGAAATGCAGGCTCTGCACCGCGGCGAGCGCCTCGCGCCGCACCGTCGCGTCCTCGTCCGCCAGCCCCCGCATGATCGTCACGAACGAGCGCTTGAAGAAGAGCTGACGCACCGCGCGCATCACCGCCGCGCGCACCCGCGCGTCCTCGTGCCCCAACATCCGCTCGAGCGGCGCGAGCGCGGCATAGATCTCCACCCGCCCGAGATGGCTCGCGAGCACCGCCCACGTCTGCGGCTTCAGCGTTCCCGCGTCCGGCGCACCGAGCTGCGCGAGCCGACACAAGAGCGCGCGACGCCGCGTGAAGTCCGGCCACTTGTCGTCCTGCACGACCTCCGACATCGTCTCCGCCGGATCGCCCGCCTGCTCCCACTCGATCACGTCGAGGCGCCAGATCTCCGGATACGCGGTGTCCATCCGCAGGTAGTCCGGAAACGTCGGCATCGGCGTCTCGTCGTCGGGCATGCCGCCCAGCCGCTTCGCGAGCCGCGCATAGCGCGCGCGCCGCTTGTCCGAGAGCGGCAGCGTCGAGAGCGTCGTGTAGACGTCGCGCACCTTCGAGTAGATGCCGAGCTCGTTGTACGCGTCGATCGCCGCGGCGTAGCTGTTCTCCGCGAACTCCGCGGGCCCGCCGTCCGAGAGCGCGCGCTGCGCCGCCATCACGTGCGTCTCGCCGCCCTTCGCTCGGTAGTGACGCGCGTACGGCATGCCCTGCCTTCGCGCGAACTCCGCCGCCTCGCGATAGAGCGTCGCCGCCGCGTGCAGCTCGCGCCGCTGCAGCGCCATCTGCTGGAAGTCCTCGTAGTACTGCAGCACGTAGTACCGGAGGCCGTCCTCCCGCAGGATCCGGATGCAGTTGAGGTAGCCCTCCGCGAGGTTCTCGAAGCTGCCCTCGCGCCCGATCGTCAGCAGCACGCCGTAGCAGTCGAACGCGCGCTCGCGCAGGCCCTTCTGCTCGAACCCATCCGCCGCCGCGGTCAGCAGATGCATCGCCTGCACCTGCTGTCTGCGCGCCGGTTCCGCGTCCCCGAGCCGCGCGCACGCGCGCCCGAGGTTGAAGCGCACGAGCCCCTGCGTGTACGGCTCCTCGCGCAGCCGTCCGTCGTCCGCCAGCCGCTCCCACAGCACGCGCGCGCCGCGATCGTTCTTCGCGAGCTCGAGCTGGATCGCCGCGTGACCGAGCCACCCCGCGGTCTCGAACCAGCGCGCCGCCTGCGCGTGGTCGCGCGCCGCGACCGCGCACCTCGCGAGGTCGAGCGGCACGTTCTGCGCGAGCTGCGTGGCGCGCGGAAGATCCCCGAGGAAGAGCCACGCCGCGCCGGCGGCCCGCCGCCGTCCGAGGTGCTCGTAGCAGACCGCGATGTTCCGCAGGTACGCGCGGAACTCGTCCTCGATCACGTGCGAGCGATCGACGAGCAGCCAGAGCTTGCCGAGCGCGTCCTCGTAGCGACCCGCGCGCAGGAGCTCCTGCGCGTCGCGCTCGACCTGCCGCTTGTCGATGCCGCCGATCGCCATGCGTCAGCGTCCGCCCGTCGGAGGCCCAGGCCGCAGATACTCTTCGAGCTCGGCCTCGGCGGCCGCGAGGTCTTCCTTCACCTGCGCGGCCTCGCTCGGCAGCAGGCTCTTGCGGCCGGGCGGCATGCTCGTGCGCTGCTCGCCCGCCGCGTCGTCGATGATCGCGAGCGCTCGATCGGCGCGCGCCTCGCGCTGCGTCAGCGCGGCCTCGTCGACGATCTGCACGGTGTGGAGGCGATGCACGTAGTCGAGGTCGAGCTTGCCGGTCGAGGGCAGCATGAAGATGCCGTAGAGCATCGCGACGTCGCGCAGCCGCTCGATCGTCTCGAGCGGCACGTGACACTCGGCGTGCGTGAGGATGTAGAGGATCGGCGTCTTCTTCTCGCGCTTCGCGGTGCGCGCGAGATCGCTCGCGAGCAGCCCGAAGACCTTCGCGTAGTTGCGCCCGTGCTCGCCCTTGAAGCTCAGCACGTAGGGCACGTCGACCCCGGCGTCGCTCCGCCGGCGCGCCCGCGCGTGCTGCACGTCGTAGAGGCGCGAGTCGAAGAAGCGGAAGAAGACGTCCTCGCCGCGCAGCATCAGCTTCTTCACGAGCGTCAGCGCGAGCCCGCGCGCGAACACGCTGCGCTGCCCTCGCATCGACGCCGTCGCGTCGCACACGATGTAGTGCATGCGCCGCTCGTCCTCGCGCTGCTTCTCTCGCGCGTAGTAGAAGACCTCGTTCTCCATGAAGCGCTGATCGAAGAGGTCCTCGCTCCACGCGAGCTCGCTCAGCATCAGCGAGTCGAGCGTGCCCCGCCGCGCGAGGCCGGCGTAGCCGTCGACGCTGAAGGTCTGGCTGCCGGTCGCGCGCCGCGTCTCGAGCACGCTCGGCAACAGATCGAGCGAGAAGTTCACGACGTCGTTGGCGTCGGGGCTGCCCAGCACGTTGAGCAGATCGAGCATGCCGAACGCGCTCGCCGCGCTCGCCTCGGCGCCCATCATCCCGAGCAGCCGCAGGGTGTCGAGATCGATCTGCTCGAACGACGTCACGAGGCGCAGCCGCTCGCGCGCGAGGTGCACCAGGAACTGCCGATCGGAGTTGCGATCCGACGCCGCGAAGAGCCCCGGCAGCCGCGGGCCGAGGTGCTGGTACGCCTCGGGATCGAGCGGCAGCGGCACGCCGATCGGCGGCCGCCCGGGGCCCAGGTGGCGCTCGTAGATCGGACCGAGCACGCGCAGCAGGATCACCGAGACCAGATCGTCGCCGATGCGCCAGCCGCGCGAGCGCTCCGCGACCTCGGTGTGGACGAGCTCCTTCAGCGTCTCGAGCCACTGGTGGTGCGCCTCGCGCGTCGGCGGCGGCACCTGCATCTCCGCGAACGCCTGCCGCGCGCCGACCGCGTCGGGCTCGGCGATCAGCAGCATGCCGAGGTCGTGCACCACCCAGAACGGCACCGGCAGCCCGACCTTCACCAGCGCGTTGCGCCAATGCGCCGCGCGCAGGATCAGCATCGCGTTCTCGACCTGCGCCCCCGACAGGAGGAGCCCGCCGATCTCTCGCGCCTGCTCGGTGCTGAGGGGGATCGTCACGGCCGGATCACTGGCTGAACTTGCCCGACTGGTAGACGTGCCCGAGCAGCTGATCGACGCGGCCGATCGCCTCCTGCGACTGCCGCGAGCCGATCGCCTGGAGCGCCGCCTTGATCTCCTGCAGCGCCTTGAGCTGCGAGAAGAGCTGGATGTCGCTCAGCGGGCGATCGCCGGTGAGCAGATCACGGATGCGGTTGATCTCCTGCACCAGCGCGTCGATCCCGACGTCGGTCGCGCTGACGCGGCGCGACTCGGGATGATCGCGATACCACTGCTCGAGCACGGGGCCGACGATGCCGTCGAGGATCTCCGACTGATCGAGGTTGTTCCAGATGTGCTTGAGCAGGAAGAAGTCGCTCGGGTCCGGCGTCGGCCGACCATCGAGCAGCGAGCTCGCGCAGAAGAGCTTCAGCATCTTCACCGCGCGCCGATCGCTCACCGACACGCCCTCGGCGCGGATCTGGAAGACCAGCCCCTTGTACTGCGCGAGGAACTGCTCGGGGATGCGGCGCATGCGGTCGCCGAACGTCGCGTGCAGCGAGCGCAGGTCCTGCCCCGCGAGCTGCGGCGGCAAGCGGTCGTACTCGCCCGTGATCTTCGCGGCCTCGTGCGCGAGCCCGCGCACCAGCAGATCCTGGAAGTGATAGCTGTCGAGGTTGTCGCTCTTCAGGCGGATCAGGAAGCGATCGAAGACCGCCATCAGATCGTCGTCGTTCGGCACCTCGTTGCTCGCGCCGAACGCGCTGATCAGCGGCACCTTCACGACCGTCCCGCCGACGGTGTACACGCGCTCGTTGAGCACGCTCAGCAGCGAGTTGAGGATCGCGCTGTTCGCCTTGAAGACCTCGTCCAGGAAGACGATCTCGCCGGTCGGTAGCATGCCCTCCATGCGCCGCTGGTAGCTGCCCGCGCGGAACGCCTGGATGTCGATCGGCCCGAAGATCTCGTTCGGCTCCGTGAACCGCGTCAGCAGGTACTCGAAGTACGCCGCGTCGACGAGCTTCGCGAACATGCGGATGATCGCGCTCTTCGCGGTGCCGGGCGGCCCGACGATCAGCATGTGCTCGCCGGCGACCGCCGCGACGAGCATCAAGCGCACGGTCTCGGTCTTGCCGAGGAAGGTGCTCTCGAGCGTGCGCGCGACGTTCGAGAGACGCTGGACGACTTGATTCTGCGGAAGGGTCACGGGCTCACCTCGATCCAGGAATCGGAGCATTGGAAGTCGGCGCATGGGCCGCGGGCGCAGGGACCGTCGCCACGGTGCGGGCGCGCATCACGAGCGCGCTGACCTCGTGGAGCTGATCGCTCGGGACCATGCGCCGCAGGATCTCGGCGCGCCGCTGCAGGATCGCGCGGTCGCCATCGTCGAGCGCACGGATCTCCTCGAGCGCGAGGTCGTCCGCGAGCCACGCCGGCAGCACCGCGGCGTAGCGCGCGGCGTGCACGTCGAGCGAGGCGGGAACGCGCGCGTCGATGCGCGCGTCGAGCGCCGACGTCAGGTGCACCTCGAGCAGCAGCTGCAGCGCCGGCGCGAGAAG
>JALYRN010000571.1 GCA_030855295.1 Myxococcota bacterium
CGGCGGTGCTGCTCGGCCTCTCGGTGCTCGTGCCGCACCTGCCCGCGATCATGCGGGGCGCGGTGCAGTCCGCGTCGTCCCTGGTCGGCACGCTCGGCGGTTGATTCGACAGGAGTGCTCGCCCCGGAGGGCGCGGACGGGAGCGCGCGAGCCGTTTTTTGGACAGCGCCGGATGTGCGTCCGCACAGCGCGGGCTTGTGGGACAGCCGCGCCCCACACTACGAATGAGAGCCAGAGATGGCACGCCCCGACCGCATCCGCTTCGCCGGCCGCATCCTCTTCCTGACCGAGGACGAAGGCCTCCTCCGCCGCCAGCTCGCCGGTGAGCAGGTCCCGCTCGAGACGCTGCTCGCGGCGAAGCTGATCGACAACATCTCGACCGACGAGATCACGCCGGGGTGGGTCTGCTTCCACTACGACGAGACGCTCGGCGAGTACTCGATGGTCGGCCTGCGCGGCGGCCTCTTCGATCGGGGCTCGCTGAAGAGCGGCGGCTTCGACGTGATCGTCAGCGGCGAGTCGAAGGGCTGCGGCTCGTCGCGCGAGCAGGCGCCGTACAGCGAGCTCGCGGCCGGCGTGAAGCTCGTCGTCGCGCGCAGCATCGAGAAGATCTACGGGCAGAACTGTCAGAACATCGGCCTGCTCTCGTCGACCGACTTCGGGCTGATCGAGCGCATCGCGCGCGGCGACGAGATCGAGATCGAGGAGTTCACGCGCGGCCTCGATCCGATCAGCGCCGACATCGTCCGGGCGGGCGGCCTCTTCGAGTACAACAAGCTCCGCATGGCGGGCGAGCGCACGCCGCCGGCGATCACGACCGCCGCCCGCCCGATGACGATGGTCGAGAAGATCATCGCGGCGCACGCGGTCGTCGACGCGAAGACCGGCACGCTCGGCGTGCCCGCGGTGAAGCCCGGCGACGCGCTCTTCGTGCGGACCGACGTGCGCTTCAGCCACGAGTACGTGACGCCCATGGCGGAGGCGCTCTTCGTCTCCGCGCTCGGCAAGCAGGCCGCGATCTCGGATCCTGCGAGCGTCTTCACGTTCCGCGATCACCTCACCTTCCTCGGCGACGTGATGGCCGAGGACAAGAAGAAGATGGGCCTGCTCGAGCGCGCGAACGGTCTCGCCGACACCCAGCAGAGCTTCGCGAAGCGGCACAGCCTGAAGCTCTACGGCGAGGTGCCCGCCGGCGGCAGCGAAGCGATCTGCCACAACGCGGTGATAGAGGACATCGCGCTGCCCGGTCAGATCGTGACCGGCACCGACTCGCACACGTGCATGGCGGGCGCGCTCGGCGCGTTCGCGTTCGGCGTCGGCAGCACCGACATGGCGAACGCCTGGTACACGCGCGACGTGCGCGTGAAGGTGCCGGAGACCGTGCGCTTCGTGCTGACGGGCACGCTGCGTCCGGGCGTCAGCGCGAAGGACGTGATGCTGCACATCCTGTCGCAGCCGTTCTTCCGGACCTCGCGCGGCATCGGGAAGGTGCTCGAGTTCGCGGGGGAGGGCGTGCGCGCGCTGCCGATGGACGAGCAGGCGACGCTGACGAACATGGCGGTCGAGGCCGGCGGCTTCACCGGCATCCTCGAGCCCGGCGAGGTGGTCGTCGACTACCTGCACGAGATGCGCGGCGCGGCGAAGGACGAGCTGCGCAGCCGCATCCTCACGAGCGATCCCGGCGCGACCTACCTCGAGACCTTCGAGATCGATCTCGGGGCAGTGCCCGTGATGATCGCGACCCCCGGCGATCCGCGGAACGGCGTGTCGATGCCGGACTTCCACGAAGACGTCGCGATCGACATCGCCTACGGCGGCTCGTGCACCGGCGGCAAGAAGGTCGACATGGACATGTACGCGCTCGTGCTGCGCAAGGCGCTCGAGCGCGGGCAGAAGGTCGCCGACGGCGTGCACTGCTACATCCAGTTCGGCTCGCAGCACATCCGCCGCTACGCGGAGGAGCGCGGCTACGTGGAGATCTTCCGGGCCGCTGGGGTCGAGCTGATCAACCCCTCGTGCGGCGCGTGCATCAACGCGGGACCGGGCGCCTCGGCGAACCGCGAGCAGGTCACCGTCAGCGCGATCAACCGCAATTTCCCGGGCCGCAGCGGGCCGGGGAAGGTCTACCTCGCGAGCCCGCTGACGATCGCCGCGAGCGCGATCGCGGGGCGCATCGTCGACCCGATCGCGTTCCTCGAGGGCTGATGAGGGCGCGCGCGTCGGCCTCGATCGCGCTGCTCGCGCTGTGCGCCGGGCAGGCGTGCGGGCCGGAGCCCGACCCCTACTGCACCGACTACGACGACGTCACGGGCCGCGCGGTCGCGCTCTGTCGCGACCTCGCGCAGCAGCCCGTCTGCGACGCCCCCGCCGACACCGCGCGCTTCGAGCGCGACTCCGGCGGCATGGTGCGCCTGGTCGGTGGCAGCGCCGCGATCTGCGACGACGACCGCCAGATCGTGTGCCCCGACGAGATGGGCGCGCCGTACTGCCTGCCCGAGCTCGCGGACTGACGGCCTCGGCAGCGCTCGCGGCGCGGGAATCGCTCCCCGCGCCGCGCGGCGCGCAGCTTCACTCGAAGAAGATGCAGCAGCCCGTCAGGCAGTAGTAGCTGGTCGGGCACGCGGGATCGCCCGGGAGACCACAGGCCTGCACCCCCGGAGCGCAGCGGGCCGGGGGCGGCGGACCGCCGTCGACCGGAGGCCCGCCGTCGACCGGCACGCTGCCGTCGACCGGCATGCCGGCGTCGACCGGCGGAGGGGGGAAGCACTCGGGCGGAAGCGTGTCGCGACCGATGCAGAGCTCGCAGGCGCCGCACTCGTTCTGGCATCCCGGGTTGGGCGTGCACGGGCGGCAGATCGTCGGATCGCCGACGTTGGTGGGATCGCAGGTGCGTGCTCCGTCGGGGTTGGCGGAGCCGAGGAAGACGAACGAGCCGGAGCCCGCGGGCAGCTCGCAGCATCCGAAGCAGTCGCAGCCGTTCGGCACGAGCGGCAGGCAGTTCGCGAGACAGTCCGCCGGCTGCGTCTCGGGGCAGCGCACGCTGCCGCCCTCGGGCGTGAACGGGCAGCGCGGCGCGTCGGGCTCCAGCGGATCACAGCGCTGGTCGTAGCCGCAGCCGTCGTTGCCGGAGCCCTGATCGCTGTCGTAGTAGCAGTCGCGCTGACACGTCGCGGTGTCGCCGCCCGGGATGCCGAGGTCGTACTGGTCCTCGGTGCGATCGCAGGCGCCGATGCAGCCGGGGTCGAGCGAGTCGATCAGGCCGTCGCCGTCGTTGTCGAGGCAGTCGCCGCACGCGTAGATTGCGCCCTGGCAGGTCGCGGTCACGCACGCGGGCACGGCGCCGTCGCCGACGACGGTGCCGTCCCCGGGACCACGTCGCCGTCGCCGGGGACGACGTCGCCGTCCATCCCGGGGACGTCTCCGTCGGTCGGCGCGGCATCCATGCTGCCGCCGTCGTCGAGCCGGCCACCGTCGTCCATTCCGACCTCGCCGTCGCACGAGCACCCGCTCGCGGAGGCGCAGAGCGCAGTCAGCGTGACGACCCAGGCGACGATCGAGTGTGTGCGCATGATCCCTCGGTGAGCGCGCGGACGTGGGCCGCTCGCAGGAACGATGCTCACACGATCGACGGAGCGCGTCGATGTAGTTGCGAGTGCCCCGCCGCCCGCACGAAGGGCGCGAGCCGCTCGTCGTCGAGCGCGCGCATCTCCTGAGGTGTGCCGGTGTGCGCGATGCGCCCCTCGTGCAGGAACGCGATGCGATCGCTGATGCTGAACGCGCTCGACATGTTGTGGGTCACCACGACCGTCGTGACGTGGAGGCGATCGCGCAGCGCGAGCAGCAGTCGGTTCACGCGCGTCACGTTGATCGGATCGAGCCCCTCGGTCGGATCGTCGTAGAGCAGCACCTCGGGCCGCAGCGCGATCGCGCGCGCGAGCGCCACCCGCTTGCGCATCCCGCCGCTGAGATCGCTCGGCCACATCGCCTCGATGCCGGGCAGGCTCACCTGCTCGAGCGACTCCGACACGCGCTGTCGGATGTCCGGCTCGGCGAGCACGCGCTGCTCGCGCAGTCCGTACGCGACGTTGTCGAACACCGAGAGCGAGTCGAAGAGCGCGCCCGCCTGGAACTGGATCCCGATGCGGCGACGCACCGCGATCCACTCGCGCTCTCGCAGCGAGGTCACCTCCTGGCCGTCGAAGCGCAGCGTCCCCGCGTCGACGGGCACGAGGCCCATGATGATCTTGAGCAGCAGGCTCTTGCCGCTCGCGGAGCCGCCGATCAGCGTCAAGAACTCGCCGGCATGCACGTCGAGATCGAGCCCACGCAGGACCTGTTGGTCCTCGAAGCCCTTGCGAACCCCGCGGATCTCGATCAACGCCACGCGACGAACGTCGTAGCACGGCGTCGCGCGCGCTGCGTCGCGGATCCCCGTCGTCATGCTGCTACGCTCGCGCCCCGTGCCGCACCGATACCTGCACCGCGTCGTGATCTCGATCGCGCTCGCGACCTTCGCCGCCGCCGCGGCCGCGTCCTGCGGGACCTCCGCCAACGGAACGTCCTCGGCAACGCCGAGCACCACCACCGAGGGCCCGAGCGAGCCCGCCTCGGCGTCCGAGGGCGAGGCCGCGCCGAGCGCAGGTGATGGCGTGACCGCGAGCGCGCCCGCGGCGCCGGCGCCCGTTCGCGTCCGCTACGATCTCGCGGCGCACGTCGAGCGCGCCGAGCTCCGCCAGGGAGACGCGCAGGTCGTCGACTTCGGTGAGCGAAGCGCCTCGATGTACACGCTCGGCGGATGGCGCACGCGCGTGGGGAGCGATCGGCAGGAAGGCGAGGGCGACGCCGCCA
>JALYRN010000572.1 GCA_030855295.1 Myxococcota bacterium
GTGTCCGGGCGCGCACCGGGCTCGGTCGCCGCGGCCTGCGATGGCGGCGCCGACTCGCGACCTCCACCACACCCACCGCCGCTCGTGAGCGCCATCGCGATCAGCGTGATCGCGAGCGCACGACTCCCTCCGCGCGACATGCGCGCGATCATCATTCCGCGTCCCATACGGCCCTCCCCGGCGGTCGAGTCGCTCCGATGGACGCGACGCCGCCCGTCTTGGGTGCCTCGGGCGCTTCGTTCGCGCGCGAAGCGTGTCGAAAACCGCTGAGGAACGCAGGAAGGTAGGAAAACCTCCTGATTTCCTGCCTTCCTCAGCGGCCTCGTTCGATCTGGCGACAGGCTCTCAGCGCATCAGCGCATCAGCGCTTCGATGCGCTTGGGGAGCGGCGGCGCTCCCTCGAGGAGCGGCTGCATCGGCGCGCTGCTCAGCGTGTGCACGTAGATCAGCCGCTGGCCTCGTCGCGCGCCGCGCGCGTGGGCGATCAGCGCCGCCATCGTCTTGCCGGTGTAGCTCCCGTCGAGCACCAGGCCCTCGGTCTCTTCCACGACGCGCGCCGCCTCGCGACCCGCGCCGGTTGCGATGCCGTAGCCCTCGCCGAGGAAGCCCTCCTCGATCGTCAGGTTCTTCATCGCGATGTCGGCGACGCCGGGGAAGCGATCGGTCATCCCGCGCAGCTTCTGCACGAGCCCACGCGTCAGCGTGCTCAGCATGCCCTTCCGGATCAGCGCGCGCGGCGTGACCCGCACCGCGACGATCTCCGCCATCACGCCCGCGGCTGCGAGGCCCACCGCGAGCCCGGCCGCCGTTCCGCCGGTGCCGAGCGCGACGTAGATCGCATCCGGCTCGCGGACCTCCACGCGCAGCAGCTGCTGCCCGAGCTCGAGGCCCGCCTCGACGTAGCCGAGCACGCCGGCCGCGTCGCTGCCGCCCGGTCCGATCACGAACAAGCGCTTCTTCTGCAGCCGCAGCTTCGCGATCAGCGCTGCGAGCGCGCCCGGGAACATCGCGAAGCTCGAGATCGGGTGGAGCGTCGCGCCCGCCGCCAGCATCGCGCGCGCGTTCTTCTCGACGTGCGGCGTGCGTACCTGCGGCATCAACATGCCGTGCACCTCGAAGCCGTGGCGCGCGCCGTACAGCGCGGTCGCGAGCACGTGGTGCGAGCCCACCGCGCCGGTCGTCACGATCGTGTCGGCGCCCTCCGCGAGCGCCTGCCCCAGCAGGTACTCGAGCTTGCGCACCTTGTTGCCGCCGTAGAGCTCGCCCGTGAGATCGTCGCGCTTGATCGACACCTCGGCGCCGACGACCGCCGAGAGCTTCGTCCCCACCTCGAGCGGCGTTGGGAAGCGGCCGAGCGGGGCGTGTGGGATCGCCGACAGGCGCGGCCACCGTTGCACCAGCAGCGTCATGAAAGCGCCGCGAGTCTAGCGCTTCCGCCGTGCTCGCACCGTGAAAACGTGGTGAAAAGCAGCGAGGCCGGCCTCCTCTCGGAGACCGGCCTCAGCGTGTCCTACTGCTGGCGGTTCGCGTCAGCTCGAAGGCTGTCTAGAAATCGGCTCGCCCGCTCCGGGGCGAGCACTCCCGTGAGTCACTCGGCGCGCTCGGTGATGATGAACTGCACGCGACGGTTGCGCGCGCGGTTGCCCGCCGTGATGTTCGGCACGAGCGGGCGCGTCTCGCCGTAGCCCTGCGCCGTCAGGCGGCCCGGCTCGACGCCGGCGCTGATCAGCCACTCGCGGACCGAGTCGGCGCGGCGCTGCGAGAGCTCCATGTTGTGCGCGTCGTCGCCGGTGCTGTCGGTGTGCCCCTGGATCTCCACGCGGCGGATCTCCGGGTTGCGCAGCAGCGCGTCCGCGATCTCCGTGAGGAGCGGCGTGCTGTCGGGGAGGATCTCCGCCATGTCGGTGGCGAAGTTCACCTGACGGCGGATGATGATCTCGCGCGCGCGCACCGCGACGAGCGAGCGACGCGGCCGCGTGATCACCGTCAGCTCGGGCTCGGCCGTCTCACGCGCGCGGACCTCGAAGGTCTCCTGCGTGATCAGATAGCCCTCGGCGTCGACGCGCGCGGTGTACGTGCCCGGCGGCAGATCCGGACGCGTGAACTGGCCGCTCGCGTCCGCCGAGACGGTGAACGCCTGCGGTCCGGTCACCTGCACCTGCGCGCCGACCACGGGCGTGCCCTGATCGCTGCGCACCGTGCCGCGCACGTTGCCGAGGCGCGGCAGCGGCGTGAGCTCGCAGCGCACCTCGACGTCTCCGCCCTCGTCGGTGATCGTCGCGCTGCAGCGCCCCGGGTTGTACTCGGCGTGCGTCAGGTCGACGACGACCTCGCCGGGCTCGAGCTCGTAGCTCGTGAAGCGTCCGTCCGCGGCGGTCGCCTGCGGCGTCAGCTCGCGACCGACGTACGTCACCGTCGCGCCGACCACCGGCGTGCCGGCGCCCGCCTCGACGACGGTCCCGATCACGCGGCCGCGCACCGGCGGCGGGATGCGGACCTCGACGCGACGCTCGACCTCGCGCTCGATCTCCTGGACGACCGGCACCGTGTCGAACGCGTAGCCGAGCCCGAGGATCACGTCGTACGGCGCGTTGCCCGCGAGCTCGCGCACGAACGTCGAAGTGCCGGTGGTGCCGATGTCGACCGCGGCGGTGATCGAGAGCCCGCGGAAGGGCGGCAGCACGCGCACGCCGATCGTCAGCGTGCTCGGGAAGGACTCGAAGCCCTGACGGTCGAGGCAGCCGTCCTCACCCGGCGCGAGCCCACCCATCGAATCCGTCAGATAGAGGCAGCTGTAGCCCTGACGATTGACCGGGACGCCGAGCTGCCACTCGAGGATCGGGCTGATCGTGAAGTCCTGCATCACCGTGAACGGCGCCTCGACGCCGATCCCGATGTTGAAGAAGTCGGTGCGGTTGATGCCGAGCGCGAAGCGCTCGACGCGCGTCAGCAGGTGGCGATTCTCGTCGGGCCGCGGCCGCGCGGCGTCCGGTCCGGTGCCCGGCAGGGCCAGGTAGCGCGCCTCCTCGACGCCGCCGATCAGCGCCTGCGAGTTGTCGAAGTAGTACTGCAGGTTGAGCCGGCCGATCAGCGGGATGGGCTGCTCGAGCCCGCGGAGATCGGCGGTCACGTTGCCGCGGATCCCGAAGCTCGTGCTGTCCGCGACCAGGCCGATGTCGCCGACGGTGTTCAGGAGCGCGACCGAGAGGTCGCCGCCGACCGTCAGGAACGGCAGCACCTCGTAGTAGCCCTTCAGCCCGATCAGCGTGTCGCCGAGCACCTGGAACAGCGCGGGGCTCTCGGTCGCGTTCGAGTTCGCGTAGCTCGCGATCGACGCGTAGATCTCGAGGAAGTCCCAGGGCGTCCAGCTCAGCGAGAGCGAGCCGCCGATGTGGCTGTTGTCGTCGCCGGGGTTGAGGAACCCGTTGGCGAAGAAGAAGTCGGTCAGCAGCTGGACGCGGAAGCTCTCGCTCGGCCCCGAGCCCGCGTCGACGACGTGGATGCCGCCGACCGAGCCGCCCCACGTGTTGTGCAGGACGAGGCGGCGATCTCGCCACTCGTCGCTCGCGCGGGTGGCGAGCAGGTCGCCCCCTCGGCCGCGCCCACCGGCCGGCGCCGTCTCGCGGGCCGGCGGCGCCTCGGGATCTTCGATGTCCCCGCCGTCGCCGAACTCGTCGGCTGCGAGATCGCCATCCTCGAGGCCGTCATCGTCGAGACCGTCGTCGGTCGTCGCCGGCGGCGTGGTCTCGCGTTGCTGCTCGCGCTCTTCCTCCTCGAACTCCTCGTCGAACTCGTCGAACTCCTGCGCGTGCGCGGCGCCTGGAGCGAGGAGCACGCTTGGACTCGAGAGCAGTGGAGCGCCGCTGATCAGCAGAGCCAAGAGGGCCGTCCGGAAGGCGGACGGGGCGAGCGAGGTCGAAAGTCGCATCCGGTGTTCCTCGTGTGCTGAGCGCAGGCGTTCTACCACACCTTGCAAGGGCCGATCACGGTTTCGGCCCGCGTGCGTCGTGGCCGATTCGCGGCATTTCCATCGCACGTACCGGAGCCCGCGGCACGCGCCGGCACGCACGCCGACAACTTGCTCACGCCATCGCGTGCGCGATCTGGCTGAACCACAGTTCAGCCCTCTCGCGTCGGCGCTGCGTCGGTCGAGCGACTACGGGACTGCGACGATCAGCGAGACCTTGCCGTCGGGCGGGATCATCACGGGCCGCCCCGGCGTCTCGTTCCCCTCGCCGTCGAGCGCGCTCACGGTCGCCCGCCCCGGCGGCACGCCGCGGATCTCGCACGTGCCGGCGGTCGTGCGGCAGGTGCCGACGATCCCGTCGGCGTCGCGCAGCACGACCTCCGCGTCCGCGACCTCCGTCCCCGAACGCCGCACGTGCACCACGACGATCGGCTCCGCGAGCGCCGGGATCGCGACCAGCACGATCGCCGCCGCGATCGACGCTGCGACGATGCGCGGTGCGCTGCCAGCAGCGCCGTGATCGTTCGCCGTGCTCGAGCGCGCGCTCACCACTCTTCGTGCTCGGGCTCGCTGGCCGGGGCTTCGATCTGCGAGGTCTCGTCGCCCGCGACGAGCGCGTCGTCCTCGCCCAGCTCCTCGAACGCCGGCGCGGGCTCGGACGCGATCGACTCCGCGAGCGGCGCCTCCGCGACCTCTGCGTACTGCCCCGTGACACGACGCGCCCACGGTGCGCCGGGACGCGGCGCGGCCTGCACGCGCTGCGACTCGTCGATGTCCGGGCGCGGCGGCGTGGCCGGGCGCGGCACGCCCCCCTGATAGTCGAAGTAGCCGCTCGACTGCGCCGGATCCGGGCGCATCGCGGCCTCGGGC
>JALYRN010000573.1 GCA_030855295.1 Myxococcota bacterium
GCCTCCGCGCGCGCTCGCGCCGAGGCGCGCTCGGCCTCCGGCGCTTCGGGGGCCGCCTTGATCAGGATGTGTCGCGCCCGGCGCTGCTCTTCGAGCCCGGTGTAGCGGTGACGCTGGCGCTGGTACTCGGCGTCGACCTCGTCGCCGTGCTCCGCCATCCACTCGCGGATCGCCTCGTCGGTGGGCTGCACGCGGTCCCGATAGAACGTCGGCGTGAAGCGCACGTACTCGATCTGCGCGCGCTCGGTCTCGCGGTCGTACTGCTCGCGCACCTCGAGCGGGCTGACGGTCGCGCTCGACACGACCGTGTCGCGCGCGAGCTGCGCGAGGCGCTCTCGCACCTGCCAGCGCTCGAACTCTTCGACGCTGCGGCGCAGGTAGTTCTGGATGAAGCGCCGCATGTTCTTGCTCGAGAAGCGGCCGTCGCGGTCCTCGAAGCTCTGCTGGATCTGCGGGCCGGGGTAGCCATCGGGCGCGTCGACCGGCGGCGTCGACTGGATGATCCCGGTCTCGGCGATCTCGCGCATGATCTCGCGCGAGTCGGCGGTGAAGCCCATGCGCTCGGCCTCGTTCGCGAGCAGCTCGCGCTCGATCAGGCCGTCGAGCGTCAGCTCGCGCAGGCGCAGCGTGCGCGCGCGATCGATGGGGAAGCGGTGGAAGCCGACGAGCGTGTACGCCGCGCGGAAGTCCCCTTCCGTGATCGTCGTGCCATGGACGCGCGCGGCGAACGTGCCCCCGGTGTTCGCGCTGCAGCCCGAGGACTGAGGACCACCGAACTGGAGGATGAAGACCGCGCTGAGCAGGCCCACGAGGATCGTGAGCACGACGGTCTGGAAACGCTTCTGCATGAATCCGAACATGTTTGCCGTCGGTGTGAGGCGAGCGAATGAGCCGGCTCGGCGAGGTGGAGCGCAGGGCGCTCCGGCTCCCCGGGCGAAAGGGCGAGCACTGTAGAAGAGGCGTTCCCCTGGCGCAATCGGCGGGATCGACGCGCTGGAGGTCGCGCGGGCGGCGACTCGAGGGGCCGCTGGGAATCCCCGTCCCTGGCTCCTCCAGGCGCCAATTCGGCCGGACGACGACCAGATCCTGAATGGCTACGGGGTGAGGTGATGTGGCATGACCGTCGCAGAAGACACCCCTGCCGGTGCCGTATCCGGATTCGAATTCGAGCGCGTGATCCCGGGGGCGCGCGACTCCGAAGGCGGCGAGCTGGGGGGCTCGCCGCCTTCTCCTTTTCGTCGCGCCGCCCGCGACGCCGCCGCTCGATCGAGCGACTGCTACGCTCGCGCGGCGGATGAACGAGCGGCTCCCCGGCGCTCCTCCCGGCGAGAGCGGCGGATGATCAAGTATCTCGGCTCCAAGCGCGTGCTGATCGACGCGATCCTCACGGCGGTGCGCGCGACCGGTGCGGGCACCAGCGTGATCGATCTCTTCTCGGGGACCTCGCGGGTCGGGCACGCGCTCAAGCGCGCGGGCTACCGGGTGATCGCGAACGATCACAACGCGTACGCGAGCGTGCTGGCGCGCTGCTACGTCGAGGCCGATCGCGAGGAGATCGAGCGCCCCGCGCGCATGTTGATCGACGAGCTGATGCGCCTGCCGGGGCGCGCGGGGTGGTTCACCGAGACCTACTGCGAGCGCGCGCGCTACTTCCAGCCGAAGAACGGCGCACGCATCGAGGCGATGCGCGACGCGATCGCGCAGAAGGACCTTCCGCCCGAGCTCGAGGCGGTGATGCTCACGTCGCTGATGGAGGCCGCGGATCGCGTCGACTCGACGACCGGCGTGCAGATGGCGTGGCTCAAGTCGTGGGCGCAGCGATCGGGCAACGATGTGTCGCTGCGCTTGCCGGACGTGCTGTCGCGCGCGGCGGCGGGGAAGGGCGAGGCGCACGCGCTCGACGCGCTCGACGCGGCGGCGCGCCTCGAGGCGGACGTCGCGTACGTCGATCCGCCGTACAACCAGCACTCGTACCTCGGCAACTACCACGTGTGGGAGACCCTGGTGCGCTGGGATCAGCCCGAGGTGTACGGCGTCGCGTGCAAGCGCGTCGACGTGCGCGATCGCCGCAGCGCGTTCAACGGGAAGAACGCGGCGGCGGTGGCGCTCGCGCGCGTGATCGAGACGCTGCGCGCGCGCTCGCTCGTGGTGTCGTTCAGCGACGAGGGCTACGTCGCGCGCGACGCGATCGAGTCGATGCTCCGTGCGCGAGGCGAGGTGACGGTGATCGCGCGCGATCACAAGCGCTACGTCGGAGCGCAGATCGGCATCTACAACCCGAGCGGCGCGAAGGTCGGGCAGGTCTCGCACCTGCGCAACACCGAGTACATCTTCGTCGTCACCGAGCGGCCCCTTCGAGAAAAAATGGCGCAGCTCGCGCTGTTCGAGCCGTGAACGGCGCGCGACCGCTTCCGCTCGCTTCAGCGCCCGACCGAGCAGTCGAGCGTCACGGTCACGCGGCTCTCGGCGGCGTCGGTCCCGAGCGAGAGCACGCCCGCGCGCGCCCCCCAGGATGCACCGGCGACCTGACAGAACCCGGTGGTGCTGACGATCGCGTCGCCATGCCTGCACGCGAGCGTGCGCATCTCCGACCAGTTCGACGCGTCGACCTGCGCGCGGTTCGGCGCCGAGTACGTGCACTGCCAGCCGGCGATCGGCAGCGGGATCGACGCCGGCTCCGCGCTCGCGACGGTGCGGCGCGCGGCGTGCTCGCCGAACGCCGAGACGAACACCGTCCACTGCACGCTGGCGTCGGCGGGGACGGGAGGCGGCTCGCGGTCGCGTGTCCGATCGCGACGCTGCGCCGTGGCGAGCGCGATCGATCCGGCGAGCACCGCCAGCACGAGCGCGAGAGCGGCGGGGCGCACGGGCGAGATCGAGAACGGCATGGCGGCTCCTGTGGTCGGCCCGCGCAGGGACGCGCGATGCGCCGCGAGCATTCAGGCGCGTGGTATAGCGGACCGGTGAGCGACGCGCAGAGCAGCGCCGAGGTCGTGGTGAGGGTGCGCGCGGCGGTGACCGACGCGTTCGAGCGCGCGCAGGTGCATTTCCTGACGCGCCTGGTGCAGCAGCCCAGCTGCACGCGCGAGCCCGAGGACGTCGAGCGCGCGGCCGCGATCGTCGACGAGGCCGCGGCCGCGATCGGGCTCTCGATCGCGCGCACCGCGGACCCGGAGCGGCGCTTCGCCGATCATCGCGTGTACGCGACCCCGTCCACACGCGACGACGATCGCGCCGTCGCGCTGGTCGGGCACGTCGACACGGTGTTCCCGCGCGCGATGGGCTTCGAGGGCTTCGTGCGAGACGGCGACGTGGTGCGCGGCCCCGGCGTGCTCGACATGAAGTCGGGGCTGAGCGCGGTGCTCTTCGCGCTCTCCGCCATCCGGCACGCCGCGCCCGATGTCTGGTCGCAGCTGCGCGCCCGCTTCGTCTGCGTGAGCGACGAAGAGGTCGGCTCGCCCTCGTCGCGCACGCTCTTCGCCGCGCTCGCGCCCCGCACGTCGGCGGCGCTCGTGTTCGAGGCAGGGCGCCGCGAGGATCGGATCGTCACCCGCCGTCGCGGCGGTGGTCTGTGGACGATCACCGCGCATGGCCGCGCCGCGCACGCCGGCAACCATCACGCGGATGGCATCAGCGCGATCCACGCGCTCGCGCTGCTCGTGCCGAGGCTCGAGGCGATCACCGACTACGCGCGCGGCCTCACCGTGAGCGTCGGCCTGTTCGAGGGCGGCAGCGCGAAGAACACGGTGCCCGAGCGGGCCAGCCTGGGGCTCGACGCGCGCTTCGAGACCGCCCGCGACGCGGCCGAGCTCGAGCAGCGCCTGCGCGCGCTCGTCGAGGATCCGTACGCGGGCATCGACGGCGTCCCCGACCGCCTGCGCAACGTGCGCTTCGTGCTCGAGGGCGGCGTCACGAGGCCGCCGATGGAGGCGAGCGAGGCCGCGCAGGCGCTGCGCGAGCGCTACGAGCGAAGCGCCGCAGCGTGCGGCCTGTCGATCGGCGAGGCGGGGCTGCAGGGCGGCGGCTCGGACGCGAACCTGCTCTCGGCGGCAGGCGTACCGTGCATCGACGGGCTCGGGCCGTGGGGCGAGCACTTCCACCAGACGCGCGAGTGGAGCAGCCTCGAGAGCCTGCGGCGCCGCACCGAGGCGCTCGCGCTCTTCTTGCTCGAGGAGGCGGCGGGCGGGGGTGATCGACGGGCGTGAGCCGCCCCGGGGCTGCGTGCTACCGTCCTGCCGATGCCGCGCGCCCGCACGATCCTCGTCGTCGTCCTCGCTGCTCTCACTCTGGTCGCGTGCGTCCGTCGCGGAGACTCTCGCGTGCGGATCGGTCGGCGCCAGACGCGACAGCTGCAGCAACAGGCCTCACGCGAGCTCGGCTGTGACGCGCGCACGCTCACGATCACGCCGCTGAGCGATCGCGTGATGCAGGTGCACGGCTGCGGTCAGCTGCGCGACTACGCCTACGCGACCGGGCGCCGTCGCGGCTGGTACGCGATCCAGCCCGTGTACATGCGCGCCGGCTCGGAGATGGCGTGCCCGGTGCAGCAGCTCAGCGTCCAGGCGCCGACCTCGACGGTCCGCAACGCGACCGGGTGCGGCCGGACCGCGCGCTACGATCTCGTCTGCGGCGCGATCGAGTGCGCGTGGATGATGACGGCGCACGGTGGCGCGTGGGCGGGTGAGACCGGCGCGCCTCCGGGGGCGGGCTCGCCCTACGGCTCGCCGTACCCCGCCTCGGGCGACGCGGTGACGGTGACCGTCGATCCCGGCGATGGCTCGGCTCCGGCCGCGCTCCCCGGCGACGGCACCTCCGCCCCGGTCCCCTCG
>JALYRN010000574.1 GCA_030855295.1 Myxococcota bacterium
GCGCGCGACAGCGCGGCCGGCGGCGCGATCGGCGGCATCGAGACCAGCACGTCGTCGATCTCACGCAGCGAGCCCGCGACCGCGCGACACGCGTCGCAGGTCGCGAGGTGCTCGTCGACCCGCGCACGCGCCGCGAGATCGGGCGCGCCGCTCTCGTCGTCCGCGGCCAGCCGCTCTCGCACGTCGTCGCACTGCGCGCTCATCGGACGCCTTCCCTCTCCTCGCGCAGCGAGCGTCTCGCGCGCGCCTCGGCGAGCGCGATGCGCGCCCGTCGCAGCCTCGTCTTCACGGTCTCGGCTGGCACGCCCAGCGCGTCGGCGGCGTCCCGCAGCTCGAGCCCGTGCACCGTGCACAGCAGCAGCGCCTCGCGCTGCTCGAGCGGCAGCTTCGCGATCTCCTCGAGCGCCCACGCCGTCGTCTGCCGCAGCGCGAGCGCGCGCTCGGGGCTCGGCGCGTCGTGCGCCGCCGTCGCGGCCGGATCCTCGCTCAGCGTCACCACCGCTCGCACGCGCGCCTTCCGGAAGTGACTGCGCACCGCGTTGACCGCGATCGCGAAGATCCAGGGCCCCGTCGGCCCCGGCGGCAGCCCCTCCGCGAGCCCGCGATGGATGCGCAGGAACACGTCCTGGAACAGATCGTCGCGCTCCGCGCCAGCGACGCCGGAGCGCGCGAGATAGCCGTACACCGGACCCTGCCAGGCCTCGACCAGCGCCGCGAACGCGCTCGGGTCGCCGCGCACGTGACGCTCGAGCAGCGCCCGATCCGGGAGCGGGATCACCCGCGCCCCCTCGCTCTCCTCCGCGATCTCCGCTCGCTGCGCCAAAGCCCCCCGCATCGTCGCTCTCGACAGGAGAACGCGCGAGCGCCGCGGTCGGGTTCAAGAATCGTCGGACGGCGCGGAGACGGAGGCACGAAGGCGCCGATCCGAGCTGCTGCTCCGACCGGCGCCCTCGCCACGCTCGATGGTCCGCGCTCGTCAGGCCATGCGCGGGCGCCGCGTCGTGATCCGCCCCGGGGCCTCGTGCACCGCGGGCGCGTACATCGCGCCCACGATCGCGCCGTAGATCGCGTGCAGCACGAGGAACGAGATCACACCGACCGCTCCGTGGTTCGACAAGAACGCGCCAGGCGCCGCCATCTGCTCCGGGATGAGCCGGTGGAGCGCCGGCACGAGGCCCATGAAGAGCCCGCCGATCACGATGTGGATCACCGAGAAGGCGAGCCCGACGCTCGCGCCGGCGCGATGCGTCACCCGCTCGAACCCAGCCGCGTACGCGATCGCGATCAGGCCGCTGATCAGCAGATGCATCGCGAGCCCCACGATCCACGCCACCGCGCTCGGCGGCAGCAGCATCGTCCCCAGCATCATCTCGAGGTTCACGTCCAGCCCGAGCAGCCGTCCGATCGCCGTCAGGATCGTCATGACCGCACCGCCCACGACGCCCGCGAGGAACGCCTGTCCCGTCTTCATCACCGCCTCCTTGGTCCGCTGTTCTCGCGTCCTTCGGAGCAATCGACGTGCCCTCGGTGATGCGACAGAAGGCGCCGTTGATCGCGCGGTTCACCGCGTCGATGTGTCTGGTCGAGAGCGACAGAGAGAGGCAACGAGCCATGGCCCCGCTTCCGATCGAGACCGACGTGCTCCCCGGCGTGCCGTCGCCCGAGGTGCTCGGGCGCGAGCTGCGCGACGGCCACAGCCCCGATCTGACGCGGCGGCGGTGGATCGTCGGGCTCTCGCTGATCGGCACCGCGGCGGCGCAGCTGATCTCGCTCTTCCAGGTCGGCGTGCTGAAGCGGCTTCCGGATCCGCCGCTCCCGAAGCTCGACTCGTCGCGCGTCGACGCGTCGCGCGAAGCGCACCGCTGGCTCGCGATGCCCGACGGGCCGCTGATGCTCGGCAGCTACGCGGCGACCGCCGCGCTCGCGGCGTCGGGAGGGATCGACCGCGCGCGCACCGCGCCGATCATTCCGCTGGCGATGGCTGCGAAGACGACCGTCGACGCCGCGCTCTCGATCGCGCTCGCTCGTCGCAGCTGGACGCAGCTCGGCGCGTTCTGCTTCTACTGCCAGGTCTCGATGGTGTGCTCGATTGCGTCCGCAGTGCTCGCAGCGCCCGAGGCGCGGCGCGCCGCGCGCTCGCTCCGCGGGTGACTTCGCGCCGCGGCACGAGCCCGCAAACGTGCGGAATCTCGGCCGAAGCACGCGCGCCTACATCGGCCCCACGCGTGCACCGGACGCGCGCATGAACAACCACCGTCGAAGCATCCTGTCGTGCTGCGCAGCAGCAGGAGCGCTCGCGCTCGCCGCGAGCACGGCCCAGGCCCAGGAATCCATGGAGAGAGCGTGCGACACCCGAGAGCAGGAGCTCGAGGCCCGCGCGCAGCAGCCCGACGCGCGCCCGAGCATGGGCTTCGTGGAGGCGACCGGCGCGTACGGCGTGCAGTTCGGAGAGACGAACTACCTCCCTGCGGGCGCGGTCGGCAGCTACCAGCACCCGATCGTGCACGGCTACTCGGTCGGCGGGACCGCCGGCATCACGCTGATCCCGGGGCTCTCGGTGATCGCGAATTACGAGTACACCGACGCGCGCTCGCGCACCGGATCGATCCAAGGCGTCGTCGACGAGGCGCAGGGCTTCATCGACTACCACACGATCGTCGCCGGCCTCCGTCTCTCCGTGCCGGTCGGCTTCGGCGCGATCCAAGCGGAGGTCGCGGGCGGCGTCGTGCTGCCGTTCGAGAGCGAGCTCCGGCTCACGTACGGTGCGGCGCTCGCGCCGCTCGGCATCGCGGGATCCGGCAGCATGATCGAGAGCTACAGCGTCGGGTTCGGCGGTCACGGGATGATCGGCTATCGGATTCCGATCTTCGACGTCTTCTACACCGCCATCAACTTCAAGCTCCGGACCTTCCAGAGCGAGAATTCGGGCGAGCGCACCGTGCTGCGGAATTTCGTGACGGACTTCGAGGCGCAGCCGCCGGTCGCGACCGACGGCGAGGTGATCCACGGCGAGGGCGCCGAGCGGCCGCTGACCACGTCGGTCCAGGACGTGCGGCTGCAGCTCGCGATCGGCGCACAGTTCTGAGCCAACAGGAGTGCTCGCCCCGGAGGGCGCGTACGGGAGCGCGCGGTCGCGGCCTGCAGGAGTGCTCGCCCCGTAGGGCGCGTACGGGAGCGCGCGCTTCGCGCGCGGACGGAAGCGACCGGAGCGGGCGAGCCGATCAATCGCGCGCGGACGGAAGGGCCCGGCACGGTAGCCCGCGTCTCGCTTCCCAACGAACGACGGCTCGGGTTACCGTGGTCGACTCCGCGGAGGAACCCTCATGCGACTGCGCTGCTTTGCTTTCGCCCTGCTCGTCGTCACGCTCGCCCTCCCGATTCGCACCGTTCGAGCAGCGCCGCTGCTGACGGGCTTCGGCGGCCCCGGCGGATACGGCACCGGCGTGCTCCCAGGCAACGACGACGGCTCCTCGTCCTCGCTCCCGCTGACGGTCGCGTTCCCCGGAGGCGTGCGCTTCTTCGGCGGGCCGTACACCCAGTTCTGGGTGAACAACAACGGCAACATCACGTTCTCGGGCGCGGTCGGCACGTTCACGCCGACGCCCTTCCCGGTCGCGGCGCGCCCGATGATCGCGCCCTACTGGGCCGACGTCGACACCCGCGGCGGCGGCGCGCCCGCGCGCAACGGCGTCTACTGGCACCTCGAGCCGGGCCGCTTGATCGTGACCTGGCACAACGTCGGGTACTACAGCATCAACGACGATCGTCAGATGGACTTCCAGATGGTCCTGACGAACTCGCTCGACTGCACGACCGGCGATTTCGACGTCGAGTTCCGATACAACACCTGCGGCTGGACGACCGGCGACGCGAGCGGCGGATCGGGAGGCTTCGGCGGCACGCCCGCGCAGGCCGGCTTCGACGCCGGCAACAGCGTCGACTTCGTCGAGATCCCGGGCTCGCGCACGATGTCGATCATCGATCTCTGCACGACGTCGAACGTCGCCGAGCCGGGCATCTGGCGCTTCAGCGTGCGCGGCGGCGCGGTCAGCTGCCCCGGCACCGGCGACCCGTGCGACACCGGGATGATGGGCGCGTGCGGCGTCGGAGTGACCCAGTGCGTCGGTCGCGAGACGGTGTGCAGCGGCATCGGCGAAGCGTCGCCCGAGCGCTGCGACGGGGTCGACAACGACTGCGACGGCACCACCGACGACGGCGAGCTCTGCGCGGCGCTCGAGGTGTGCATGGACGGCATGTGCATCGCGCCGTGCTTCGAGGGCGGCTGCCGCGAGGGAGAGACGTGCGCCGCGTCGGGCGTGTGCGTCGAGACGGCGTGCATCGACGTCGAGTGCCCCGCGGGACAGCGCTGCTCGGGCGGCGCGTGCGTGGGCGCGTGCGACGGCATCGTCTGCCCGCACGACCAGCAGTGCGTCGCGGGCCGGTGCACGAACCTCTGCGACGTGCTCACGTGTGGCTCCGAAGAGATCTGCGTCGAGGGAGCGTGCGTCCCGACCTGCCCCTGCCGTGCGTGCGACGCGGACGAGATCTGCGGCGGCGACGGCAGCTGCACGCCGCTCGGCTGCGACATCACGATCTGCGATCCCGGCTTCTACTGCGAGGCCGGCGCGTGCCTCGACGCGTGCGCCGGCGCGGTGTGCCCGGCCGGACAGCACTGCTCGGTGGGCGAGTGCATCGAGGGACCGGCTCCGATGCCGGACGCGGGCGTCCCGCCGACGGACGACGCGGGTGCGGTGACCGGCGACGACGGCGGCGCCGGACCGTTCGACGCCGGCACGAGCGAGGGCGACGCGGGGCGCGGAC
>JALYRN010000575.1 GCA_030855295.1 Myxococcota bacterium
TGAACACCTCCCTGATCACACCCCCGATCACACCCCCGGTCTGGGCGATCACGTCGCCGCGAAACGAGCGGCCCTCCGGTGATCACGTCGCGGCGAACTGGGTGATCACGTCACGCGAAACCCGCACTTCGCCGCGAAGAGTCGAAGAACAAGGTGGATATCGATGGGCGAGCGGAGCGTGAAGAGACGTGCGCGTGCGGCAAGCGCCGGCTCGCCTCCGGAGAAGGCCGCGGCGAGCGCCACGTGCGCGTCTCGAGGGATCCGACTTGGTCGAGGCCTCGCGGATCCGTCGGTCGCGGCCCGCAGCTGGATCTCGCTCAGTCCGGTGGTGCGTCGCCGCGCGAGGGGGTGACCTTGCGCCGCTCGAAGCGGCGCAGCTCGACCTGGCCGGCCGGGGCGCCGCGGCGCTTCGAGACGTCGGATACGCGGCAGACGTGGACCTCGACGCGAGGGGCGCCGCGCGACTTCGAGTACCAGGCCGCGAGCTCGGCGGCGCGCTCGACGACCGGTTCGGGGATGTCGCCGCCGCGCTCGGGCGCGCGGACGATCACGTGGCTGCCGGGCGTGCCGCCGCCGACGTGCAGCCAGAGGTCGCTCTTCTTCGCGACCTCGAAGGTGAGGTGATCGTTGTCCTCGTCGGCGCGGCCGACGAGGATCTCGAATCCGTCGATGACGACGGTGCGGTACGGCTTGCCGCGGCTTCCCATCGCGCGCGAGCTTGACTCGACCTTCGCCGGAAGGTCCAGAGCGCGAAGTGCGAGCGAGCGCTGACGATCGGCGCTACGGTCCGCGACTTCTTCGCTCGTCCAACGGGGGCTCGGATGCAACGACGGCTCGGAACGATCGCGCTCGCATGGGCGCTCGGCATGATCGCGTGTAGCGGCGAGACGGGTGAGGACCCGATCGACGGCGGCACGACAGCCGCCGACGCCGCGCGTGACGCGCGCGTCGCCGACGCGGCGGCCAGAGACGACGCAGACGTCGAGGACGACGCGGCGGTTGCCGACGACGCCGCGATCAGCGACGCCGCGACCGACGATGCTGCGATCAGCGACGCAGCGATCAGCGACGCAGCGATCGATGACGACGCGGGCGCGGACGGTGGCAGTGCGCCGAGCGACGCCGGCACCGACGCCGCGATCCCCACGCCCGTCGATGCCGGCAGCGACGCCGCGACCGACGCGGGGTCGCCCGGCGGATGCAGTGGCAACGGCGACTGCGCCGGCACGGAGTACTGCTCGCTGCCGGAGGCGACCTGCAGCGGCGTCGGCGCGTGCCAGATGCGCCCGGAGTTCTGCATCGGCATCTTCGATCCGGTCTGCGGCTGCGACGGGACGACGTACGGCAACGCGTGCAACGCCGCGGCGGCGGGCGTGAACGTGCAGCATCGCGGCGAGTGCGGCGCACCCGACGTGTGCCTCGGCGCGCCGGCGCCGACCTGCTGCTTCGACGACGGGCACTGCGCGGTCGGGCGCTGCATCGGTGAGCTGTGCGGGCCCGGCGGCCAGGCCGGCGTCTGCAAGGATCCGAGCGAGCTCGGCGCCGGTCAGTGCTGGGACGACGACGACTGCGGCGGCGCGACGTGCGTCGGCGCGAACGTCTGCCCCTGCGGCGCGTTCTGCTTCGTCGCCGACTCCCCCGGCACCTGCACCTGAGCGCTCGCGCTCAGCGGCCCAGCACGTCGCGTAGATCCACGTTGCCGCGCCAGAACTCCTCGACCTCGCCCATCGTCGTGCAGCGGCGGGCGTCGGGGAGGCTGCGGAGGAGGACCTTGCCGTAGCCCTTGGTGCGCACGCGGGAGTCGAGGAGCGCGACGATGCCGCGATCGCGCGCGGTGCGCACCAAGCGGCCGAAGCCCTGCTTGAGCGCGAGCGCCGCCGAGGGCACCAGGTAGTCCATGAAGGCGCTGCCTTCGCCCGCCTCGATGCGGGTGCAGCGCGCCTCGACCAGCGGATCGCTCGGGACCTCGAAGGGGAGCTTGTCGATCACGACCAGGCGCAGCGCCGAGCCCGGGACGTCGACGCCCTCCCAGAAGCTCTGCGTCGCGAAGAGGACCGCGTTGCCCGCGGCGCGGAAGCGATCGAGCTGGACGTTCTTGGGCTGCTCGCCCTGCACCATCATCGGCAGGCCGCGATCGAGCAGCGAGGGACGCAGCCGGCGCGCGAGCTCGTTCATCACGCGGAAGCTGGTGCAGAGGACGAACGCGCCGCCGCCGCTCAGCGAGATGAGCGCGTCGATCTCCGCCGCCGCGATCGGAAGGAAGTCGGGATCGCGCGGGACCGGGAGGGTCGGGAGGTAGAGCGCGGCCTGCTGCGAATAGTCGAAGGGCGACGGCAGCACCTCCTCGTCGACCTCGAAGTCGATGCCGAGGCGCTGCTTGGTGAACGCGAACGGAGAGCTGACCGGCTCGCCCTCGGCCGCGGTGGTGGAGCGACGGCCGGTCGCGAGCGTCGCCGACGTGAAGACGATCGAGCGCACCCGGTGCAGCACCTCGTCGCGGAAGAGCGTGCTGACGTCGACCGGGCTCGCGCCGATCGAGACCAGGCGGCCGCGCTGCTGCGTCCATGCGACGTTCGACGCGCCGGGCTCGGCGATCGTGCCGATCGAGAGGCGCACCTGCTCGGCCCGGCGCACCGTCTGCGCGATTCCGTCGCCCAGCGAGACGCGCAGTCGCGCGTGCTCGGCGAGCGCCTCGAGCGCGACGTCGAGCGCGAAGAGCGAGTCGCGCACGCCCGCCTGCAGGAGGGGCTCGGGGATCTTGCTGCGACCTCCCTCCGGCGTCGCGCTGCGCGGGAGCGCCGCGAACAGATCGGACGCCTTGAGCGCGATCGTGCGCAGCAGGCGCTCGCCCTCGGCCTCGAGCGCGCCCGCCGCGCGCATCGCGCGCTCGGCGTCGCGCAGCATCGCGTCGATGCGCTGCGTCGAGATCTGCACGCCGAAGAACGCAGTCGCGACGTCTTCGATCTGGTGCGCCTCGTCGAAGATCACCGCGTCGTAATTCGGGATGACGCCGCCGCCGTGCGCGCGCAGCGCGAGATCCGCGAAGAAGAGGTGGTGGTTGACCACGACGATGCGCGCGTCCTCCGCGCGGCGGCGCGCCGACGTGACGAAGCAGTCCTCGTAGTGTTTGCAGCGCGGGCCGACGCGGGTGTCGGAGCCGCTCTGCACCGCCGCCCAGATCGGCGCCTCCTCGGGCAGATCGACGAGCTCGGCGCGATCGCCGGTCTCGGTGCGCTCCCTCCACTCGCGGATCATCGGGAGCATGCGCGACAGCTCGGGCCGCGCCTCGGACTCCGCAGCGCGCGAGAGCTCCTCGTAGCGACGCAGGCAGAGGTAGTTCGGCAGCCCCTTGAGCACCGTGATCGGCAGCTGCATGCCGAGCGCGCGCTCGAGCCGCGGCACGTCGTGCTCGACGAGCTGGTCCTGCAGCGTGCGCGTGCCGGTGGAGATCACGATGCGGCGATGCGAGAGCGCCGCGGGCACGAGGTACGCGAGCGTCTTGCCGGTGCCGGTGCCCGCCTCGATCAGCGCGACGCCGTCGTGCCCGAGCGCGCGCTCGACGAGCTCGGCCATGCGCACCTGCGACGGTCGGTGCTCGTAGCCGGGGATCGACCGCGCGAGCAGGCCCCCTTCCCCGAGCACGTCGCTGGCCGCCGTCATGCCGGCTCTCGTTAGCAGATCGTAGGGTAGGACCCCAGAGGGCGCGCTCTCGATCGGCGCGCGCGCGCTCCAATGTGGCGCGATGCCGCGAGGCGTTCTCGCGGCAGGTGCTCGCGACGCGCTCCAGGCCGCGATTCGGCGCCCGCGGCACGTGCCGTGCTGTGACGGGGGTCGACGCGCGGCTTCGATCGCGCGGAGGAGAAATACGATGACTCGCATTGCAACCACTCTGCTCTTCGCCGGCGCGCTCGCGCTCGGCGCCGCCGCCTGCGACATCGACCAGACCCGCGAAGGCGAGCTTCCCGAGGTCGAGGTCGAGGAAGGCCAGATGCCCGAGTACGACGTCGAGACCGCCGACATCGAGGTCGGCACCGAGACCGACACCGTCGAGGTGCCGGAGGTCGACATCACGACGCGCGAGCGGCAGGTGGAGACGCCGACCCTCGACATCGACATGCCGGAGTGACCGCGCTCCAGGCGGCACGGCGCGGCGGGCCATCACCCGCCGCGGCCGCGCCTCATCGCCAGATCGGTGAGAGCGACGCGAGCGCCCACCAGAGCACCGCTGCGCCGCGCACCGCGAGCTCGAAGCGGGCAGCGCGCGAGAGCTCGCGCCGCACCTCGCGATCGTGCGCGGTCTCGACGGTGTCCGACGACACCGCGGTGCCCACGTCGATCCGGCTCGTCGCGGGGACCCACCCGGCCTCCGGCAGCACGACGTGGAGCACGGTGCCCTCACGGGTCGCCAGCAGCGCGTCGGGATGACGCGCGCTCGCGACATCGACGCGCACCAGCGAGCCGTCGCGTCGCCGCAGCAGCGCCTCGGTGCCCTCGCCCTCCTCGATCGTCGCCTCCTCGCTGCGCTCGAAGCGTCGCGCGAGCGCGAGCAGCTCGAGGAGCTCGTGCACCGGACGTAGCGCCGGCGCCGCGCAGAGCATGCACACGATCAGCGCACCGAACGCCGGGGCGAGGTGACGCATGTCGGGCGCGAGCAGCATCGTCGGGATCCCGAGGGCCGCGATCACGAGCGTCACGATCGTGACCTGCGGGCCCATCGTCGGGCGCCGGGCGTCACGCGCGTCGGGCTCGATCGGTGGCCCGGGCGCGACGTCGACGAGCGCGCAGGCCAGCGGCTCGAGCGCGGCGTCGGGGGCCGAGGCC
>JALYRN010000576.1 GCA_030855295.1 Myxococcota bacterium
GGCGCGATCCCGGTGATCACGATGGCGATCTTGGTGATCACGATGGCGATCTTGGTGATCACGATGCCGCGATCTGCGTGATCACGATGCGGCGATCCTGGTGATCACGATCACGCGAAAAACGCAACGATCGCGCTGCGCGGAGTGCGCGTCAACGACCCAAAGGGCGACGCCTCGCGGCGTGAAGATCATCACGATGGCCGCGCAGCAATGGACGCGCGGCCACGCCCCTGCGACGCTGAGCGATGCGCGGCGCACGCATGCTCGCGCTCGCCGCGTCGCTCGTACTCGGGTGCGGCGCGCGCAGCGGGCTCGACATCGACGTCTTCGATGCGGGCCCCCGCGATGCGCGCGCCGCAAGCGCCGTCGACGCCAGCGCTCCGCCGACCGACGCGCCGCGGGAGCTGTGCACGCGATGGCCGGCGGCGGATCTCGCGGTGGACACACTCGATGGTCCGCACGTCGGTGCGGGTCCCGGCACGCCGACGCTGCTCGCGTACACGATCCCCGGCGACGTTCCGCACGTCGAAGGCGCGTTCTTCGACGCGCGCCGCGGCACGCTCGGTCCCAGGTTCGCGATCTCCGAGGGACGGCTGCGCGCGATCACGAGCCGCGCCTCCGCGAGCATGCTCCTCCTCGTCGACCGGCCCGACGGTGGACGCGAGATCCTCGACCTCGATATCGAGGGCCGCGTCGTCGCGCGCAGCGATGCGCGCTCGGTCGTGGCGCTCGCGGTGGATTTCGCGACCGACACGCTGACGACGCTCGGCGCAGAGGGAATCGGCACGCGCTGGGCGATGCCCGACGAGGGCGTCGCCGGCGAGCTCGAGGGCGAGCCGCTGTCGATCGCGGTCGACTCCGAGCTCGTGATCCTCACCCGCGCCGCAGAGCGAGTGCTCGAGCACCGCGGTCCGCTCTTCGGGTTCGAGCGCGGCGCCGCGACGAGAGCGCTGCTTCCCGAGCGAGCGTGGTCGTTCGCCGGCGCGCTCCGCGGGGGAGCCGGCCTGGCCACTGCGGCGCCGGGTCGAGCGATCGTGTCGTTCGTGTTGGCTCGGTGACCGCGTGGACGAGCTCGAGATCCCGGCGGACTCGCTCGAGCACGCCGTGTTCGCATCGGGCGAAGAGCACGCCGGTGCGCTCGTGGCGGTCCGGCGTGGCGGGCGGTTCGCGGTGGAGCTCGTCGCGGACGGCCCCTATCAGTCGATGACGCGCTTCACGCTCGACGACGATCTCGGAGGGAGCGCGCGCATCGCGCTCGCGAGCCCCTCCGTGGTGCGAGGGGACGTCTCGCTCGTGGCCGCGTGGGAGCGCACGCGCGGCGCGCGCGTCGTACGCCTCCAGGGACTCGCCTGTCCGGGCTTCGCGGGCCCGTGATCCGAGCGAACGACTCCGACCGGACGCGCCGATGATGCTCGCAGGCCGACACGCTGTCGCCTCGTGGAGCCATCGCGAGGCGCCGCTCGTCGACGCGCTCGGCCAGAGCGAGCTCGCGCTATCATCGAGCGCCATGTGGGTCACTTGCTACGCGGACGCGAGCTTCTCTTCCGTCGACGGCGGTGCATGGGCCGTGTGGATGCAGTGCGGCCCCGAGCGTCTCGTGAGGAGCGGCGTGTGTCCGCCGTACGTGCACGACCCCGTCGCCGCTGAGCTCGCGGCGCTCTACGCCGGAGCGTTCCTCGCGACGCAGCGCTGGGGGCCGAGCGTGCGCGTGGTGGCGCTCCGGAGCGACTGTCGCGGCGCGCTGGAGCTCGCCGACCACCAGCGCCGGCTCTCGAAGAACGCCGCGTGCCGGCGGCTGCAGACGAAGCTGCGCGAGCTCGTCGGCGCGCACGGTCTCGAGCTCCACTGCCGGTGGGTGCGGGGGGCATCAGCGGATCGCAGGGGGCACCGCCGCGTTCCTGAACGCACGCTGCGACGCGCTCGCCCGAAAGAGCCGCCGCGCCGCCGGTCGTTCCCGATCCCCCGGTTGACTAGCTGACTAACCCACGCTAGTCGACAGGATGGCGAAGCGCGAGAAGCGCGTCGGCGTGCACGAGGCGAAGACGCACCTCTCGCGTCTGCTGCGCGACGTGGAGAAGGGGACCGAGATCGTCGTGGTGCGTGGCGATCGTCCGGTCGCGCGCATCGTGCGCGCCGGGGACGCGCCGTCGGCGGCGGACTCGTACGGGATGTTCGCCGGGCAGTTCGTCGTCGCCGACGACTTCGACGCCGATGCCGACGTGCTCGCCGATCTGTTCGGGGTCCCGCGCTCGTGAAGCTGCTCGTCGACACCCACGCGATCCTCTGGTGGCTGGGCGCCGACGACCGCCTGAGCGCCAACGCCCGTCAGGCGATCGCGCGAGCGGGTGACGACGCGGTCGTCAGCGCGGCGAGCATCTGGGAAGCATCGATCAAGCGCGCCGCGGGCAAGCTCGCCGGCCCCGACCTGCTGGACGCCGTCGCCGCCGCCGGCCTCCCGTTCCTCGCGATCGACGAGCACCACGCGAAGCTCGCAGGCGAGCTGCCGCTCCTGCATCGAGATCCCTTCGACCGCATGATCGTCGCGCAGGCGATGATCGAGAGCCTGGTCGTCGTGACCTCCGACGCAGAGATTTCACGCTACGGCGTGTCCGTCGTGTGGTGATCACGAGCGTGACTCCCGCCGAGATCACTCGGCGATCCGAGAGCGCGTGCAGCGCCTGACGCGGGCAGCGCCGACGCCGGAGGAGCCGAAGCTCGTGGGTGCACGGCGCGCGCGACAACGACTGAAGGTCCTCCTCCATCGGACGGGGCCGCGTCGGGATCCAGACGACGGAGATCTCGAAGAGACCTCGAACAGCGGGCGGCGCCCGAAGGGCCGTCGCGCCGCGTGCGCCCGCGCCCGCGCCGAACGATCCCCTCCGCGGGCGTGAGCCGCCCCGGTCCGTCCGCCATTGTCTGCCGAATCATCGTCACTCATCGGGAGACCTCACGTGCCCGCCGTGCGCCGAGCGACAGAGACGATGTCTGCCGATTCAAAGCGCGTCAGTCGCGACGCTCGGCGCGCGACCTCCAGACATGCGCAAGAGCAGACGGTCGTCACGCAACGAGCAGACGGTGATCCCGTTCCGCAGCTGGGGCGGGAGACGCCCGGGCGCCGGGCGCAAGCCGATCGGCGCGGCGCCGGTGTGCCTCATGCGCGCCGAGCGTCGCTGACGGGACGCGAGCCGGTGCTCGTGACGCTGAAGGTCCGGCGGGACGTCTGGAGCCTGCGGGCGCGCCGGACCTTCACGCGCACGGTGCGCGCGATCGCCGCGGCGTCCGATCGCTTCGGCATGCGCATCGTGCACTTCTCGGTGCAGCGCGATCACGCGCACCTGATCGTCGAGGCAGACAGCCGGGCGTCGCTGGCGCGCGGGATCAAGGGCCTGTGTGTGCGCGTCGCGCGCGCGATCAACCAGGTGATGGAGCGCACCGGGCCGGTGTTCGCGGATCGCTATCACGAGCGAGTGCTGACGACGCCTCGGCAGGTGAGGCATGCGATCGCCTACGTGCTCTGCAATTGGCGGAAGCATCAGGTCGCGCCGCGCTCCTCGCGCGCGATCGATCCGTGCTCGTCCGGCGCGCTGTTCGACGGCTGGTCGCGCGCGGTCGCGAGCTGCGCCGACGTCGGGCTCGTGGTCGCGACGGCGCGGACCTGGCTTCTGCGGATCGGCTGGAGACGAGCCGGACCGATCGATCCCGCGCACGAGCCCGGCCGCGCCCCGGCGTGACGCGAGCGAGCCTCGAGCGCCGAGCCGGTTCGAACGTGAGCGCGGCAGCCGCTACGCTGCGCGCGCCGTGCGCTCGCCCCTGCCGATCGATCCGTTCCTGCCCGAGATCACCGCGGCCGCGGCGCGGGGGAACGTCGTGCTCGTCGCGGAGCCGGGCGCGGGCAAGACGACGCGGGTGCCGCGCGCGCTGCTCGAGGGTGGGCTCGCGGATGCGGGTGAGATCATCGTGCTGGAGCCTCGGCGCATCGCGACGCGGATGGCGGCGCGGCGCGTCGCCGAGGAGCTCGGGGAGCAACCGGGCGCGCGCGTCGGGTACACGGTTCGGTTCGAGGACGTCAGCTCGCGCGCGACGCGGCTGCGCTTCGTGACCGAGGGCGTGCTGACCCGGCGGCTGGCCGCGGATCCCGAGCTGCGCGGGGTGTCGACGATCGTGCTCGACGAGCTCCACGAGCGCTCGCTGCACGCCGACGTCGCGCTCGCGATCACGCGCGCGCTGCAGCGCACGTCACGCCCCGAGCTGCGTCTGGTCGCGATGAGCGCGACGCTCGAAGCCGAGAAGGTCGCGGCGTTCCTCGAGGCGCCGGTGATACGGGTGCCGGGTCGGGTGTTCGAGGTGGCGATCGAGCACGCCGAGGCCGCCGACGATCGACCGCTCGAGCGGCGCGTCGCCGCCGCCGTGAAGCGCCTCCTGAAGGAAGAGCAGGAGGGGCACGTCCTGGTGTTCCTGCCGGGCGCCGCGGAGATCCGCCGCGCGTCCGAGGCGCTCGCCGACGGAGCGCGCGCCTTCGACGTCGACGTCGTTCCGCTGCACGGCGATCTGCCGCCCGCCGATCAGGATCGCGCGGTGCGGCCGAGCGCGCGGCGCAAGGTGATCCTCTCGACCAACGTCGCCGAGACGTCGCTGACGATCGACGGTGTCGTGGCGGTGGTCGACTCCGGGCTCGCGCGCGTCGCGCGACACTCGCCGTGGTCGGGGCTGCCGACGCTCGAGCTCGCGCCGATCTGTCAGGCCTCGGCGACGCAGCGCGCCGGACGCGCCGGACGCACCCGCGCAGGGCGCGCGCTGCGCCTGTACACCAAGCACG
>JALYRN010000577.1 GCA_030855295.1 Myxococcota bacterium
GCGTCGCTCCACCTCGCGCTCGTCTGGACCGGTCATCCGGCGCGGACCAGCGATCTGGTCGCGACCGTCAAGGCGCTCGCCGCGCGCGACGCCGCCGCCTACCGCCGCGCGATCGCGCCGCTCCACGAGGCGGCCGCCGCCCTCCTCGCCGCGATCGAGAAGAACGATGCGCCCGCCGCGATCGAGGCCGCCGCCGCGCACGGCGACGCGATGCAGCTCCTCGGCGAGACCGCCGGCGCGCCGATCGTCACGCCCGAGCTCGCGAAGGCTGCGACGCTCGCCCGCGCCGTCGGTGGTGCCGCGAAACCGTCGGGCGCCGGCGGTGGCGACGTCGCGATCGCGTTCCTGCCGAACACGCGCGCCCACGTCGAGCTCGCCGAGGGCTGTCGCCTCGCCGGACTGACCCTACTTCCCCTTCGGCTCGGTGCCGACGGCGTGCGCATCGACGCCGACGCCGTCGCCAGCTGAGCTCGCCGACCTTCGAGACACGCCGATTCGAGAGACGGAGCCCATGGTCACCTCGCGCCTGCCCGGATTCTACAAGCTCAGCCTCGCCGAGCGCCGACGCGTCGCCGAGAGCACCCTCGGCCTGCCGCCCGGCACCGTCGACCGCGCGCTCGCGTCCGGCGGGCTCGATCCCGAGGTCGCCGACAAGACGATCGAGAACGTGATCGGCACGCACGCGATGCCGCTCGCGCTGACGCTCAACGTGCAGATGAACGGGCGCGACCACCTCGTGCCGATGGTCGTCGAGGAGCCGAGCGTCGTCGCCGCTGCGTCGAACGCCGCCAAGATGATCCGCGCCGGCGGCGGCTTCGTCGCCGACGCGGACGCGCCGATCATGATCTCGCAGATCCAGCTCGACCTCGTGCCCGATCCCGTCGCGGCGAAGAGCGCCTTGCTCGAGCGTCAGGCCGAGCTGCTCGCGCTCGCTGACGCGTCGGTGCCGAACCTGGTCTCGCGCGGCGGCGGCGCACGCGGGCTCGAGGTGCGCGATCTCGGCGACGGCTGGCTCGTCGTGCACGTGCTCGTCGACTGCCGCGACGCGATGGGCGCGAACCTCGTGAACACGATCGCCGAGTCGATCGCGCCGCGCATCGCGCAGCTCACGGGCGGGCGCATCGGGCTGCGCATCCTCTCGAACCTCAGCGATCGCCGCATGGTGCGGGTGCGCTGTCGCGTGCCGCTGCGCACCCTCGCGACCGAGGGCTTCACTGCGGAAGAGGTCCGCGACGGAATCGTTCGCGCGTCGGAGTTCGCCGCGCGCGATCCGTACCGCGCAGCGACGCACAACAAGGGCATCATGAACGGCGTCGATCCGGTCGTGATCGCCACCGGCAACGACTGGCGCGCGGTCGAGGCAGGCGCTCACGCGTGGGCGGCGCGCAGCGGGCACTACGGTCCGCTCTGCACGTGGCACGTCGGAGAGGACGGCGCGCTCGAGGGTCGCATGGAGATCCCGCTCGCCCTCGGCATCGTCGGCGGCACGCTGCGCGTGCATGCGGGCGCGCGCTTCGCGCTGCAGGTCGCGGGCGTCGACTCCGCGCAGGAGCTCGCGATGCTCGCCGCGTGCGCCGGCGTGGCGTCCAACTTCTCCGCGCTGCGCGCGCTCGCGACGTGCGGCATCCAGAAGGGTCACATGGCGCTGCACGCGCGCAGCGTCGCGATCGCGGCGGGCGCGCGCGGTGATCTCGTCGAGCTCGTCGCCGAGGAGATCCACGAGGCGGGCGAGGTGACGGTCGACGCCGCACGCAGCGCCCTGCGCCGCATCGCGCCCGACGCGGATCTCCAAGCCGCCGAGTGACGCGGAGCCCGTTCGTCAGGGCGTGAACGCATCGGGCGAGATCCACTCGCCGCTCGCCGGATCGTGGTGCTCGGCGAGGCGCGCTCGGGTGTCCGTCGCGCTCGCGACCCACACGCTCGCGAGCTCCGAGGGGACGCTCCAGGTGCGCACGGGGTCGCTCTCGGGATCGAGCGCGAGCACGGTGAAGTGGAGGTGCGGCTCGAGGCTCACGCCCGAGTTGCCGACACGGCCGACGTACGTGCCCGCCTCGAGCACGGCGCCCGGCACGACGTCGGTGGGGATCGAGCCCTGCTGCATGTGCAGCAGATACACGTAGTACCCGCCGAAGATCTGCACGCCGACCAGGTTGTTCACCGCGTCGAGATCGAGGAGACCGGGCGGCTGATCGGGCGCGTCGCGCACGACCTCGACGACGTACCCGCGCGCCGGCAGGAAGACCTCCGCGCCCCACACGAGGTAGTCCTCGTTGCGCTCACCGGCGCCCGACCAGCGCGCGCCGCTCGCGTCGGTCCGCACGAGATCCCACGCGAAGTCGCCGTATCCGTTCTCCTCGAGGTGATGCCGCTCGTGCGCGGCGATCACGTACGCGACGCCGTCGAGAGGCACCCGACCGAGCACGACCCCGTGCTCACGGAGCGCGTCGCGATAGCTCGGGACGCCGGCCGGCCAGGGCTCGTCGCCGCGCTCCACGATCTGCGTCGACGACACGAACGCGAGCGAGCGATCGTCGGGGTGCTCGGCGAGGAGCTCGGGCCGGAAGATCGCGTACGTCCGCTGGTCCGACGGTCCCCACCACCAGCGCGCGTGATCGTAGGTCGCGACGAGCTCGCCGCGCACCTCACGGCCGTCGACGAGGCGCAAACGCGTGCGCACGCGCGCGCCGGCGTCGGCGGGGCGCTCGATCGCACCGTCGGAGTCGAGCTCCGCGTCACGCTCCGCCGCCGCGTCGAGGCCCACGCCCGCATCGGTGCCCGCGCCCGCGTCGAGATCGACGCGCGCGTCGACCTCGGGCGCTGCCGTCGCGGCACACCCGGCGACGACGATCGCCCACGCCGCGAGCTCGCTTCTCATCTGCTGCGCGCCGTAGCGTAGTGCGGTGCCCGCGTCGGCGCCCGGAGCGCGCCGCGCCCTCGTCACTCGATGACGTCGAGCCGCCGCCTGGGCGCGCGCGGCACGAACGGCTCGACGACCTCGTCGACCTCGAGGAGCTCCCGCTCGCGCACGGCGAACGGAGTGCCTCCCGGGCGCTCGATCCAATAGAAGACCGAGTCACCGAACCGCACGACCTCGACACCCTCGAGGATGCCGCCGCCACGCCCCGCACCGTCGGCGAGGCAGCGCGCGACCAGTCGCTCGATCGCCGCGCGGGCCCGGTCGGTGTCGATGCCGCCGGGATGGGTCTCCCACGCGTCGAGCACGCTCGCGAGCACCTCGCCCGTGCGCCCGTCGTATTTCGACGGATGCAGGTCGAAGTAGACCCCGAGCGCATCGGGTCGCTCGTCGTCCAGGAGCGCGCCCTCGCTCGTCTTCCAGCTGCACTCGTAGTGCTTGCAGGACTCGGGATGTCGACCGTACACACCGCATCCGTGCTCCGTCAGGTGCACGCACCGTTCGAAACGCCTCTTCCCGAGCTCCGCGATCTCCGGACCGGAACAGCAGGCGCGACACGCGCCGCACGCGCGCGCGACGGCGCTGTCGTCCGATCTCACGTCGGCGACCGGAGCGCCGGGACGGGTCCGACGGAGACGTGATCCGAGCCGTCCGACAGCAGGCCGAGGACGATCACGAACATCGCCGTACGTCGCGTCTCCGGCGTCATCGGTGTCACGCGCATTCGGAGCGCGCCGGGGTGACTGCCGTGGACCAGACCGTCGGGATCGATCCGCATCGAGTGCTCGGTCCCGTTCTCCAGCGTGCCGTCCGCGGCGATCACGCCGTCGGTGCGCACGTCCCTGACGAACACCCTCCCATCGCCATCGATCCTCGCAGCGACCTGACCATCCGGCGCGAGGAACGCGCCTTCCGCGGTGATCCGTCCGACCAGCTCGCCGCCGACGCGGATGCTCCCGTCGTCGTCGACGATCGTGACGAGCGCGGGCCGCGGCGCGCCGCCGGGACGCCCGACCTCACCCTCGACCTCGATCCGCATCGGATGCAGCGCGAGCCCGGGCTCGGTCGAGCACGCGGCGAACGCGAGCACCGAGAGCGCCGCGATCCATCTCGGCATTCCGATCGGCATGCGGCGATGCTGGAGGACAAAGCCTGCGCGGTCCATCGCTCCCTCGGCTCGGCTACGTCGGCTCGACTACGCCGCCTCGGCGAGGGGCCACGGGAACGAGCGGACCGTGAGCAGGTGCCACGCGGCCGCGACGGGCGCGGTCGGCAGGCGCGCGAAGTAGCGCATCGCGGCGGGCAGCGTCCCGAAGGTGCGCTCGATCCTGCGGAAGCGCTCGCTCGCCTCGACGTTGTCGCGCACCGGCGCGCGCGCGCCGCGCGGATCGGCGCGGTAGGCACGCACGTACTCGAGCAGGCGCGCGTGATAGTCCGCCTCCTCGACGATGGCGCCGATCGAGCGGGCACGCGGGTGGGTGCCGGCGAGCATCGACTCGACCTGTCGCTGCAGCTCCTCGAGCCCGTCGTCGTGCGACTGCAGCAGCTGGAGATCGTAGGCGGGGTTCGCATGCACGACCTGCATGAGGTGCCCGATGATCACGTCGCGATCCACCAGGAACCCGGTGGGATCGACCATCGACGCGGGATCGTCGAGCACCCGCAGCAGCTGGTGGAGCCCGAACGAGATGCCGCGCTGCGCGTAGTAGTCGCGCGCCGCCGGCTCGATCCAGAAGCGCAGCATGTCGATCGAGCCGACCACCAGCTGCAGGCGCGAGGGCGCGCGATCGACGAGCCCGAGCGCCTCGAGCCGCGCGAGCCGAGCATCGAGCGCAGGCGCGTCGGCGAGCATGCGCAGCGTGCGCGCGAGGCGGCGCACCTTCCGCGCGAGGT
>JALYRN010000578.1 GCA_030855295.1 Myxococcota bacterium
GACGACGGCGGTGGCATCGACGGCGGATCGGACGGTGGCGCGCCGGACGGTGGCGCGAACGACGGCGGTCCGCCGCCGCCCACGTGCGGGCCGCGCGTGCTGATCGACGACGCGTTCGACGTCGCCGGCTCGCCGGGGTGGTCGAGCTACGAGGCCTCGGAGCTCCAGCTGGGGGTCGAGGACGGGCGGCTGAAGATCCTCTTCCCGTCGAGCATCGCCGCGGAGAGATACGCGTTCTACGAGACGGCGACGCCGATGGATCTGAGCGGCGCATGCGTGGAGGTCGACGTGCCCGTCGTGCCCTCGGCGACGACCGAGGCGCTCGTGTACGCCAAGATCATCGTGGGGACGCGCGACATCGAGATGACGGCGTTCGGCGGCACGCTCTACGCGCGCGTGCGCCTCGGCGACGTGGCGACGATCATCGCGATGCAGCCGTACGATCCGATCGCGCACCGGCACTGGCGCATCCGTCACGGCCCCGCGATCCTCGGATGGGACGTCTCGTCCGACGGCGTCGCGTGGACCGAATTCGCGACGCACGCCGAGGCGATCCCGGTCCCCAGCGCGACGGTCCAGGTCGGCGCGGGCACGTACCGCATCGAGACCGGCGCCGGACGCGCCGAGATCGAGCACACGACGATCCGACTGCCCTGATCGGAGCCCGACGGCGTTGCCCGGGATGGCGCGTAAGCGTCTGTAGGTGCTCCGCAATTCCGAGCGTATCGAGCGCCGGTCGCGCTCGCCGCGATGCGCGCAGCCCGCGTAATCGCGGCGGCTGCGGCGACTCGTTAGCTTGGACCTCGGAGGCGAAGACGATGCTCGGAGCAACATGGTCTCGGCAGATCTCGACCTCGGCGCGCGTGGCGGCGCTCGCGCTGCTCGTCGGGTGCACGGGCGCCATCGGCGACGGACCGAGCGGCCCGAGCGGCACGCCCGACCGCGTGGGCCCAGGGCCCGACCCCGGCGAGCCGTCGGTCGGCGTCGGCACGCGGCCGCTGCGACACCTGACGCGGCGCGAGCTCGGGCACACGCTCGGCGATCTGCTCGGCACCGAGCTGCTCGGGCTGCTCGACTCGATCCCCGGCGATCCGCTCGACCGCGTCTACGATCACCACGGCGAGGCGCAGACCGTCAGCGCGCTGCACGTCGAGGGCTACCTCACGCTCGCGGACGCGATCGCGACGGCCGCGCGCGACGACGATGCGATCGCGGCGCGGCTGATGCCGGGCTGCGACCTGACGCAGCTCGGACCCCGCGCCCGCGCGGAGGCGAGCTCGATGACCGGCGCGAGCCTGCAGGGGCCCTCGACCTCCTACCTCGCCTGCTACGTCGGCGACCTCTGGGGCGGCGAGCTCATGTGCCCGGACGTGACCGATCCCGACGAGGTGAAGCTGCGCCTCGGCGACGGATACGTGACGCTCCAGCACCCGGTCCCGGCCGACGGGCTCTACCGCATCGTGGTCACGGCGGCGGCGCTGGGAACGTCGACGCTCGAGGTGATCGTCGACGGGGTGGAGGCCGCGCGCATCGACCTCGCGGAGTCGCGCACGGCGGACACGCGCACGTACGCGCCGTACACGGTCGAGCTCTCGCTGGCCGCCGGCGAGCGCGCGATCCGGTTCGAGAAGGACGGCGACGCGATCTACATCCAGCGCGTCACGGTGGTCGGCCCGCTCGACGCCGACGCGAGCGCGCAGTCGGCGGCGCGCGCGGCGTGCGCGGACGCCTTCGCGCGCGACTTCGCGCCGCGCGCGTGGCGACGTCCGCTCATGGCCGACGAGCAGGTCGAGCTCCGCTCGGTGTTCGATGCTGGCATCGCCGACGGGTTCTTCTTCGACGGCCTGCGCATGGCGATCGAGTCGGTCGTGCTCGCGCCGGAGCTGCTCTACCACGTCGAGCTCGGGACGCCGACGGAGACGGATGGCGTGTACCGGCTGGACGACTTCGAGCTGGCGTCGCGGCTGTCGTACCTCGCGTGGGAGACGATGCCCGACGACGCGCTGTGGAGCGCCGCCGCGGCGGGCGAGCTGCGCACCGAGGAGCAGATCCGCGCGCAGGCCGAGCGCCTCTTCGCCGATGCGCGCGCCCGCGCGACGGTGCGCGTCTTCTACGAGCAGTGGCTGAACCTGCACGCGCTCGAGAGCCTCACCAAGGACACGACGCTCTATCCCGAGTTCGGCTCGGACGTGCGCGACGCGATGCTCGAGGAGACGCGCACCTTCATGGACCAGATGATCTGGGAGCAGGACGCCGACATGACGGCGCTGCTGACGGCCCCTCGCACCTGGCTGCCGCCCGCGCTCGCGCCGATCTACGGGATGACGGCGCCGAGCGAGACGACCGACGTCGCGCTTCCCGCGGAGCGCCTCGGCCTGCTCACGCACGCGAGCCTGCTCGCGATCAACGCACAGCCGAACCGGCACTCGCCGGTGCTGCGCGGCACGTTCATCCTGCGCCGCGTGCTCTGCATGGAGCTGGCGCCGCCGCCCGACGACGTCGACTTCGCGGGTCCCGAGCGCAGCACCGCGGCGA
This sequence comes from Myxococcota bacterium, assembly GCA_030855295.1. Lineage (GTDB taxonomy): Bacteria > Myxococcota_A > Polyangia > Polyangiales > Sandaracinaceae > Sandaracinus. The sequence continues at coordinate 2,536 of JALYRN010000578.1, forward strand.
CCACGCGCGAGCGCTTCGTCGAGCACCAGAGCGAGCCGCGCTGCGCGGGCTGCCATCAGGTGATCGATCCGATCGGGTTCCCGTTCGAGTCGTTCGACAGCATCGGCCGGTTCCGCACGCACGAGGACGGCGTCCCCGTCGACACGACCGGCGGCGGGCCGGCGCTGGGGATGGAGCCGGATCAGATCGACGGTGCGGTCGAGCTCGCGCAGGCGCTCGGCGACTCGGAGCTGCCGGGCCAGTGCCTCGCGCGGCAGTGGCTGCGCTTCGGGCTCGGTCGCGCGGAGAGCACGCACGACGCCGCGACGCTGGACGCGCTCGAGGACTCGCTCGCGAGCGACGGCATCCGCGCGATGCTCGTCCGGCTCGCGACGACGGAGTCGTTCCTGAACCGAGTGGTCGATGCCGAGGAGGTCGGACGATGAGCAGCCGAGCGAGATCTTCTTCCGAGGGTGCGAGCGCTTCGAGGCGGCGTTTCCTGCGGGGCCTCGGCGCCGCCGCGGTCGGGCTTCCGTTCCTTCCCTCGCTGGTGCCGAGCGTGCTGCGCGCGCAGGAGACGACCGGACCGAAGCGGCTCCTCTGCGTGTTCACGCACAACCACATGCCGACGCCGCACTGGATGCCGGTCGGCAGCGAGACGAGCTTCACGCTGCCGCGGATCCTCGCGCCGCTCGCGCCCTACCAGGACCGCATGCTCGCGCTGCACAACCTGACGAGCACGGTGCACGATCATCCGGGCGGCAGCCACGTGCTCGACGAGGCGGACGGCCGCGGTCCGAGCATCGATCAGCTTGTCGCGCAGCGGCTGGGCAATGCGACCCGCATCCGCTCGCTCGAGCTCGGCGCGATGTGCAACGGGAGCAGCCGCTCGCTCAGCGGCCCGGGCGTGCGCCTGCCTCCGATGGAGCAGCCGCTCGCGGCGTTCGCGCGCGTCGCCGGTGCGGCGACCGGCGATCCCGAGCTCGAGGCGCTCGCGTCGCGCCAGACCGGCAGCGTCGTCGATCGTGTGGCGTCGCGGTATGCGTCGCTGAGCAGTCGCCTGTCGTCGTCCGAGCGCAGGCTGGTCGACGCGCACCTCTCCGAGCTGCGCGATCTGCACGTGCGGGTGTCGAGCCCCGCGATGGTGCGCGCGTGCACGATCCCCGAAGCGCCGGACGTGCCGGCGGGCTCGGCGGTGATCCGCGACGAGACGCTGATGCCCGAGGTCACGCGGGCGCACATCGACGTGCTCGCGACCGCGCTCACGTGCGACGTCACGCGGGTCGGCACGCTGATGCTCGGCACCGGTGGGAGCCTGGTGCGGTACTCGTGGCTGGGGATCGACGACGTCGCGCACGACGTGGCGCACGGCTTCCGCAATGCGGATCGCTCGGACATCGTCGACGCGGACGCCGAGTGGGCGCAGGTGCAGACGTGGCACGCGGAGCAGATCGCGTACCTCGCGGCGCGGCTCGACGCAGTGCCCGAGGGCGACGGCACGACGGCGCTCGACAACACGATCATCTACTGGGTCTCGGAGCTCGGGCTCGGCGCCTCGAGCACGCACAGCCGGCGCGATCTACCGGCCGTGCTGATCGGTGGCGGCGGCGGGTATCTCCGCACGGGACGTGTGCTCGACATGGGCGGACGCCCCCACGCCGACCTGCTGCTGACGCTCGGCCACGCGATGGGCTTCGGCGACATCGAGACGTTCGGCCTCGACGGGATCGCGCCGCTCGACGTGCTCCGCGCCTGATCCGCGAGCACTCCTGCAGGGGATCACGCGCGGGTCGGCTCGGAGAACGTCGTGTCCTCGACGACGTACGCGATGTTGCGGCCCTGGCGCACGGCGCGCACCGCGCCCTCGTCCGCGAGCTGCTGCAGGACGGCCTGCACGGTGCGCAGCGGGAGCGCGAGCTGCTGCGCGGCGTCGCGCGCGCTCAGCGCGCCCTGCCGCGCGAACACGTGCAGGACCGAGTCGTCGGTGAGGCGCGTGCAGCGCGGGTCCGCGATCGTCATCGGCTCGCTCGCGCGCAGCACGACGTGCTCGTTCTCGCGCACCAGCGTGCCGACCTCGCCGAGCCGCTCGCGGATGCGGTGCAGCAGCACGCCGAACACGGTCGCGTGCAGCGCCGGCTCGTACTCGAAGCCGTAGACCGTCGAGAAGAGGCTGGTGTCGCGCATCGTGCCGCCCGCGAGCGCGAGCGCCGCGAGCGCCGTCTCGCTCCGGCCCCGGTAGCGGCGGGTGCGGTGGAGCTCCACGAGGCGGGGTGCGTCGATCGTGCAG
>JALYRN010000579.1 GCA_030855295.1 Myxococcota bacterium
ATCCGGCGCCGGCCTCGCAGGCGGCGCGGGCGATCGCCGACGCCACCGGCCACGCCGACGTGCAGCCTCGCGTGCTCGATCTCGCGTCGCTCGCGTCGGTGCGCGCGTTCGCGGCGCGCGCATCACACGACCCGCCGATCCAGGCGCTCGTCTGCAATGCGGGGATGCGCGATCGCGACCCCGCGAGCGTCACCGCGGACGGCTTCGACGCGACGTTCCAGGTGAACCACCTCGCGCACTTCCTGCTCACGTCTCTGCTCGTCCCGTCGCTGGCGCCGACCGCGCGGGTCGTCGTGGTCCCGAGCGGCACGCACGATCCGACGCACCTCGACGGACGGCTCACGCGCCCGCGCTACGCGCCCGCCGCGCTCCTGGCGCGCGCCGAGAGCGCCCCGCGACGATCGATCGTCCGATACTCGACGTCGAAGCTCTGCAACGTGCTCTTCGCGTGCGAGCTGCACCGCCGCCGGGCCGCGCTGGGCCTCCCCGAGCTCTGGGTCGCGGCGTACGACCCCGGTCATGTCCCGACCACACAGCTCAACCGCGCGCACCCCGCCTTCCGCGCCCTGCTCCGCGCGACCTTCGCGCTGAAGCCGCTCGGCGTGCGGGTGTACACGGTGCGCTCCGCGGCGCGCGCGATGGCGCGGCTGGTGCTCGAGGATCGCGCGACGCTCGGCCCGTCGGGCCGCTACTTCCGCCACCGCGACGAGGTGCCCTCGTCACCCGAGTCGCGCGACGAGGCGAAGGCACGCGAGCTCTGGGAAGACAGCCGCGAGCTCGTCGGCCTGGAGACGGAACGAAGAAGGCCGCGATCCCCGGTGGGGTGATCGCGGCCTTCGGGAGTGGGCCATCTCGGACTTGAACCGAGAGCCAACGGATTAAGAGTCCGCTGCTCTACCAATTGAGCTAATGGCCCGTGGAAACCTGCGAAATCGTAGCGTGCGTGTCGCTCGCCGTAGCGCGCCCGGGGTGATTCGAACACCCGACCTGCGGATTCGAAGTCCGATGCTCTATCCAGCTGAGCTACAGGCGCCGGAAGGCCCGTGAGATACTCGATCCTCACGATCTGTCAACGACCGCGAGCGCCCTATCGAGCAAGAGCGCACGCGCCCTATCGAGCAAGAGCGCACGCGCCCTATCGAGCAAGAGCGCACGCGCCCTCCCGCACGAGAGCGGCAGCTCGTGCGGGCCGGCGCTTCCGCCCGCCGTCACTGCGCGGAGGAGGAAGCGCCCTCGCATGCGGCGAGGCCCCCGAAGGGGCCCCGCACCAGAAACACAGGGTGACCGACGGGGATTGAACCCGCGACACTCGGAGCCACAATCCGATGCTCTACCAACTGAGCTACGGCCACCGTAACGCGAGGGCCGGCATTCTAGCGGCGAACCGCCGCGCTGCAAGCGCGATCACTCTCGCGGCGTGACGACCACGCGCCCCGCCCCGGCGTACCGGCGCCTCGCCCACTCCGCGAGCGCGATCCCGGCCGCGACCGTCATCGGATAGCTGTGGTTGATCCCGAACATCGGGATCGCGATCACCTCGTCGGCCGCCGCGAGGATCTCGGCGCCGACGCCCTCCTCCTCGTTGCCGACGACGATCACCGCGTCCTCCGGGAGCTTCGCGTCCCAGAGCCCCACCTGCGCGTCGTCCTTCTCGAGCGCGCAGATGAACCAGCCGCGCTCCCTCGCCATCGCGACGAACGCCGCCTCGCTCTCGATCTCGACCACGTGCTCGAAGCGCTGCATGCCCATCGCCGCGCGCTCGTACCAAGCATCGACGCCGATCAGCAGGATCTCGCGCACCAGGAACGAGTGCGCGGTGCGGATGATCGCGCCGACGTTGAACGGGTTCTTCGAGCGGCGGATCGCGATCCGCACCGGATGCCGGATGCGATCGAGCTCGCGCCGGACCTCGTCGGCCGACATGCCGAGCGGCGGGACGTACGCCATCACCGCCTCGGCGCGATCGTCAGCTCTCGACGGAGACCGGCGCCGCGTGCCGGCCGGCCTGACGCGCCATCTTGTTCAGCGGCAGGTACGTGCCGAACACGAGATCCCAGAAGGGCGACGTGATCCCGTAGCGGTGGTTCGGCGAGTCGTGGTGGTGGAGCATGTGATAGCGCTTCAGCCACCGACCCGGACCACGCTTCGGGTTGAAGTAGTGCGTGTAGTAGTGGGTCCAGTCGTACGCGACGTAGCCCGCCGCCGTGCCCGCGTAGATCGGCAGCCAGTACGCGCCGAACACGAAGTACCAGACGACCGCGAAGACCGCTGCGACCGGCCAGATCCCGATCGGCGGCAGCACCAGCCGCATCGGGTCGTTCATGAACTCGTGGTGGTAGCCGTGCAGCAGGAAGTGCTGCAGCCGCTGCTTCTGGTTCTTCGGCACGAAGTGGAAGATCCACCGGTGCAGCACGTACTCGATCAGCGTCGTGATCGCGAAGCCTGCCGCGAAGAGCGGCAGCACCATCCACCCGAACGTCGCCGCGCCCGCCCAGAGCCCCCACACCACGATCGGCCCGAACCAGATCCCGGGCGTGATCGGGTGCGCCTGCGCGAACCACTCGAGGAAGGTGTTCTGGAACACCTGGATGCGCGTCGGCGGCTTGCCGCGCTTGCCGTCCGGGCCGACCGTGACGGCGAGCGGCTTGCCCTCCGCCAGGTCGTGGCACTCTTGCGTGAGATCCAGCAGGCCCATGTTGCTCCGACGGGTGACGTGCGGGTCGCGCGAGGGGTAGCATGCCGCTTCGCGCCGGAGCAATCGAGCGACGGACCGAACTCACGCCGAGGAGCGCTTGGACGACACGTCCCCCGTCGCCCTCCCCGAGGGCCTGCTGAGCCAGCCGGGGTCGCGGCATATCATCCGCGAAATTGCGTGGCGTTTCGCGTACTTGCGGCGCGTCGTGATCCACGAGATGAGCCGCGTTCTGACCCCGCTCGGGGCGACCGTTCCGCAGTACCACGTGCTCTTCCGGCTCGCGACCGCCGACGGGCCGCTGTCGCAGCAGGAGCTGACGCTCGACGCCGGGCTCGACGCCGCCGGCATCAGCCGGCTCGTCGCGCGCATGGCCAACGAGAAGCTCGTCACCATCAAGATCGACGCGCGCGACCGCCGCCGCCGCCTCGTGAAGCTGACCTCGAAGGGCCGCGCGCTCGAGGAGTCGCTCTCGCCGCTGATCGACACCGCGGTGCGCAACATGGTGCCCGGCTTCTCCGAGCACGAGGCGACGTTCCTGATGCAGATGCTCGATCGCGCGTGCAGCGCGACGATGCAGCGCGAGACCGAGCGTCGGCGCCGCAGCCGGCGGCGCGGCTCGAACTCGAACGGCAGTGGCTCGAACGGCAGTGGCTCGAACGGCAGTGGCTCGAACGGCAGTGGCTCGAACGGCAGTGGCTCGAACGGCAGCGGCTCGAACGGCAGTGGCTCGAACAGCAGCGACTCGAGCGGCGGCGACAACCGCGCGTGAATCGGCTCGCCCGCTCCGGGATGACCCGAGCCCGTGATCCGTATAGGATCACCGGGCTCGATGTCCGACGACGCTCTCCCGACCTCGCCGGCCGCCGACGGCGACCGCGATGCGATCAGGGACACGCACGACGGCGTGGAGCTGGACGTGTCCGCCGGGCACCCCGGGTTCGCGACGACCGCGTACGGAGCCGGCGACGTGCGTGACACGCCGCGGATCCCTTCGAAGTCCGAGGAGGGCGCGGCGGTCGATCCGTGGATCGGCCGCGTGCTCTCGAACGTGTACCGGGTCGAGGGGAAGATCGGCGAAGGCGGGATGGGCACCGTCTACTCGGCGCGCCACGTCCACCTCGGCAAGCAGTACGCGGTGAAGGTCCTCGGCGCGCTGATCGCCGCGAACGCGACCGCCATCGAGCGGCTCAAGCAGGAGGCGATCGCCGCGAGCTCGATCGACCACGACAACATCGTCGAGGTGATCAGCTTCGATCGCTACGCCGACGGCGCGGTCTTCATCGTGATGGAGTACCTGCGCGGCGAGAACCTCGCCGACCGCGTCGAGCGCGGGCCGATCCCGCTCCACCAAGCGCTGGCGATCGCGCATCAGATCGCGAGCGCGCTCGAGAAGGCGCACGACGCCGGCATCGTCCATCGCGATCTCAAGCCGGAGAACGTGTTCCTGGCGAAGAAGGGCGACGGCGAGCGCGTGAAGGTGCTCGACTTCGGCATCTCGAAAGTGAAGAGCGCCGACGCCGAGCAGGTGAAGATGACGCGCACCGGCCAGCTGGTCGGCACGCCTCTCTACATGTCGCCCGAGCAGGCGCGCGGCGAGACCGACATCGACCGGCGCGTCGACGTCTACGCGCTCGGCGTGATCCTCTACGAGATGCTGACGGGCTCGCCGCCGTTCGAGGGGCGGAACTACTTCGAGCTGCTGTGGAAGCACGGCAACGAGGATCCGCAGCCGCTCAAGCGTCGCAACGCGAACGTGCACATCCCCGACGAGGTCGAGGCGGTCGTGCTGCGCGCGCTCGCGAAGAGCCGGGACGAGCGCTTCGGGACGATGGGCGAGCTCGCGGCCGCGCTCGCGATCGCGGCGCCCGACGTGCCGGTGCCGACGTCGACCGCGTCGCTGCCGCCGCGCGACTCCAGCGAGGTGATGCGCACCTCGCGCCCGACCGCTCCGGCGAGGATCACCGCGCAGCACGCGACGTCGTCGATCCCCGGGCCGCCGATCCAGAAGCTCCCCTCGTGGGTGCTCGCGGCCGCGGGCGCGCTCGTGATCGGAGGCCTCGCGGCGATCGTCGTCGCCGGCGCCAGGGAGGGCACCGG
>JALYRN010000580.1 GCA_030855295.1 Myxococcota bacterium
GTCCGCGCGCGCGCCGACGCGGGCGCCGCGGTGCTCGCGGCGATCCACGACCTCGCGCTCGCGGCGCGCACCTGCGATCGCGTGATCGTGATCGCCGACGGCAGCGTCGTCAGCGACGGCGTGCCCGAGCACGCGCTCGCCGCCGAGACGATCGCGTCCACCTTCGGCATGCGCGCGCGCATCGCGCGCGAGGCCCACGGCGTCGTGATCACCGTGCTCGGCGCGAGCGACGAATGACCCAACAGAGTGCTCGTCCGCCGCTCGCGCCGTGCGTCGCCGCGCCTACTCCAGAGCGACCAGCAGCAGCCCGCCCGCGTGGTCGAGCAGCACCCGCGTCTCGCCGGCCGCGACGACGCCCGTGAACGTGCCGCCGGTCAGCAGCGACTCGGGCGCGCCGATCGTCCACCCCGCGACGCCGTCGTCGAGCGAGCGCGTCTCGAAGCCCGCGATCATGAACGCGTCGTCGTACACCACGCTCGCGAGACGCATCCCGCCGATCAGCTCGAACGTGCTCGGCGCCGCGAAGTGCGCGAGCGCGTCGTCCCACCCGGAGATCGTCGGCTCGGCGCCGACCGCCGCGGCGTCCAGCACGAACACGCGATCGCCCATCGCGACGCCGTCGGGCCAGGTCTCGCCGAACGCGGCGGCGGCGCCCGCGATCACCACGTCCCCGAGGACCGCGACGCTCCCGCTGTAGGCGCCGAGCTCGTCGACCGCGCGGCGCGAGCTGCCGCCCGCGGTGTCGTGCAGGTAGAGGCCCTGCCCCGTCTCGCCGCCGAGCCCGAGCCCGTTGACGAGCCAGCGCGCGTCGTCGAGCCATGCACCGTCGTAGTTGCCCGGCGCCGCGAGCTCGTCGACCGAGCCGTCCCCCACCTCGACGTCGAACACCCCGCCGAGGATGCCGGCGTCGGTCGTCGTGTACCCGAAGATCGCGCCGCTCTCGTCGTCGCTCACGTCGAGGTAGCCCCCGACGAAGATCGCGTCGGGCGCGTGGCCCTCGTGCGTCGCCGTCGCGATCGTCTCCGAGCTCGTCGCGACCCCCGCCGCGTCGAGCGACCAGCGCGACAGCGTGAACGTCGTGGTCGCCCCCACGGTGGCCGCGCTGAGCTCGTACACGCGCAGCGCGCCGGCCGTGCCCTCGATCACGTCGAGCGCGCTCGAGCCCATGCGGCACACGTTCACGACCGGCGCGAGGCCCGCCGCGAGCGCAGCGTCGATCCCCGACAGGTCGCCTCCGCAGGTCGCGAGGCACACGCCCCGCACGCACGCCTCGTCGTCCTCACACGCGCCCTCGCACGCGCCCTCGACGCCTCCGTCGCCGGCACCGGCATCGCCCGGGCCCGCATCGCCGGCGCCTCCATCGGCGACCTGCGCGTCGTCTTCGACCCGCGCGTCCCGACCCATCCCGGCGTCGCCGACGTCACCGCCGTCTCCGCAGCCGAGCACCACCACGCACGCACCCACCATCCACCAGCACTTCGATCGATTCATCGCACGCTCCGTCCGGATCCCGTCCCCGCGAGATCCGTCGTGTCCACGCGCGCGCACCAGAAGCGATCGAGAGGCCCGCGCGCGCACGAACGCGCGACGGACCGCACGCCCGACCGACCCCGGATGGACGCACGCGCCGCGCGCACGGCAGGTCTCCTGGCTCCCGGATCGTCCAGCACGGACCGTCTTCCCGTCGCGACCCGCCCTCTCTCTCTCGAGAGGTGACGAGCTCACGCAGTGACATCGCGGGCGATTGCTCGCCCGCGCGTGGTCCGCGCCGTCCCCGGTCACAGTGGCGGGGGCCGCGCCGGTATCTCACCGGCTTCCCTCTTCGACGGCCCTCTCGTTCTCACGGAGGCGCCGTCCTCCACCGCCGCCGACGATTCGGCAGCGATGACCATGCGCGCGATGGGTTTTCAACGACGCACCGAGGGCGCGCCTGCGCCTCCGGGAGCGCGCGTCGTACCCGAGCGAGCTCCCCACCGCAAGACGTGCCGCCGCCCGCGTCGTCCCACACCGACGCCGTCGGGGGGCATCGTGCGCGGAAGTGAACACACGACGTGCTGGCGTACGGCGCGCCCTGCGGCGACACTTCCGCCCATGCGTTGCGCTCGCACGCGGGCGGCGGTCCTCGGGATCGCGCTCGCGACGCTCCACGCCGGCTGTCAGGTCACCTGCCCCAGCGCCGATCGCGCCCCCGTGCCCGACGGACGCGTGGCCGCGTTCGCGGTGCTCGCGCGCGACGAGACCCGCACCCAGATCAGCCTGCTCGACGCGCGCGGCGCGCTGATCACGTTCCCGAGCCCCGACGACGTCGATGGGCCCGAGACCGACGTCTGGCTCGACGCGAACGACACCTGGGCCGGCATGCTGACGCCGGACGGCATCGGCCTCGAGCCGCAGCTCGCGGAGACGCCGCTCCCGGCCTCGCTCGGCGGGCCCTTCGTCACGCTCTTCCTGCCGGGCGACGCGCGCGAGATCGCGCGCTTCCCGGTCGACGGCAGCGCGCCGATCGAGACCCTCACCGTGCCCGCGCTGCGCGGCGACCAGACCGCGCGGGGCGGCGTCGTGCGCGATCTCGTGGTGTCGAGCGAGGCGGACCGGCCGACCGTGCTCTACGCGCTGCGCGGCGAGGGGGTGATCCCGGGATCGCCGGACCGAGCCTTCGGCGAGGATCTCCTGGTGATCGATCCCGCGCTCGATCCCGAGATCGGCGGCGCGGTGATCGCGACGATCCCGCTCGGCGCTGCAGGATCGAGCGGCGTCGGCGGCCCCGACGTGCCCGCTGCCCCGCAGCGCATGGTGGCCGCGTTCGATCGTCTCTACGTCGGCCTCGATCGCTACGCCGCCAGCGGCCTGACCTCGATCGTCGGTCCGGGCGCGATCGCCATCGTCGATCCGGCAGGTCGACGGCTCGTCGGCACGTTCGAGCTCCCCTTCCCAGACTTCACCCGCTGCGGCCAGATCGCACGGAGCCCGACCGACTCCGGCGATCCGAACGTGATCTTCCTGGTCGTCGCCTGTCGCGGCGCCGGCGACGACCTCGCATCACAGCAGCGGAGCGCGGGCGTGGTGCTGCTGCGCGTCGAGCAGGACCCGGACGTGCCCGAGCGCGAGCCGGTCGTCACGGCGGAGACCTGGTGGCGCGCGAACACCGAGCTCGACCTCGTGCCCTCGCGCGGCCTCGTCGCGCTGCCGGGCAACGCGATCGCGGCGGTGTCCGACGGCGACGCGTCCATGCTCCGCGACGACACGCTGTTCGTGCTCGATCTCGACGCCGAGCCCCCGGTCGTGCAGCGAATCGCCCGCGGCGTGCTGGTCCCGGACCAGCTCTCCGGCCTCGGCACGGGCGCGTTCCTGCCCGATCCGGCGGCACCGGATGCAGGATTGCTGGTGTGGCCCGCCGGCCGTTCGGGCATCCTGCGCATGAGCGTGCGGAGCGTCGGCGGGAGCATCGAGGTGGAGGGTCTGAGTCGCTTCGAGCTCTGCAACGACCTCGTGGCGCAGCAGGTGCGCCTCCTCTCGCAGCCCTGAGCGAAGCACGCATGCCGCAGAGCGCAGGGGATGTCGTCGGAGATCGCTATCGTCTCGTCGAGAAGATCGGCGAGGGCGGGATGGCGAGCGTGTGGGAGGCCGAGCACGTCGCGCTCGGCAGCCGGCTCGCGGTGAAGTTCCTCCACCGCACCGCGCCGCAGGGGAGCGAGACCGCGCAGCGCTTCCTCCGAGAGGCGCGCGTCGCCGCGTCGGTGAAGCACCGCAACGTCGTCGACATCAACGACTTCGGGTTCACCGAAGACGACGTGCCGTACATGGTCATGGAGCGGCTGGTCGGCGAGTCGCTCGCGGACTTCCTCCACCAGCGCGGGCCGATCGACTTCGACGAGGCGGCGCGTCTCGCGTCGCTCACGCTGCGCGGCCTCGCCGCCGTGCACGACGCCGGGATCGTCCATCGCGATCTGAAGCCCGACAACATCTTCCTGGTGCACGACGAGGACGGGCACTTCCCGAAGCTGCTCGACTTCGGGCTCTCGCGTCGCGCCGGTCGCACCGACATGACGATCGAGGGCACGCTGATGGGCACGCCCGACTACATGTCGCCCGAGCAGGCGCGCGGGCACACGGACCTCGACGCGCGCACCGACATCTACAGCATGGGGGTCATCCTCTACGAGATGGTCGCCGCGCGCATGCCGTACGAGTCGGAGCTCGTCGGCGATCTGATCGCGATGATCGCGCGCGATCCCCCGACGCCCCTGAGGACCTACCGGCCCGACGCGCCGCCCGAGATCGTCGAGGTCATCGAGCGCGCGATGTCGAAGGATCGCGACCGACGCTTCCCGGACGCGCGCGAGATGCGCACCGCGCTCTTCGATCAATGGGGCGGCTTCTCCGATCCCGGCTCCGGCCTGACGAGCCTGTCGGAGATGCCCGGCATGCCCGACGGACCGGGATCCGGGCTGCTCTCTCGGCCGACGCCGAGCGGCGGCGCCCGCCGACCGATTCCGCGTCGCTCCACCGCGAGCGGTGCGCGCGCGAACCCCGTGCTCGCGCGGCCGAGCACCGGCTCGCTCCCGCGCGTCCGCAACCACAGCGACGTGGAGACGCTCGACGGTGTCGAGGAGCGCGGCCGTGTGGACGAGCGCGGCCGTGTCGACGAGCGCAGCCGTGTCGACGAGCGCGGCGCCGTGATCACCAGCGAGGCGGGCCTCGACTCCTCCGAGCGCATCGCGCTCGCCGACGCGCCGACGATGGCGGCGATGCCGGCCGTCAGCGCGCCGCCGAGCACCGCGTCGCGCGCGCC
>JALYRN010000581.1 GCA_030855295.1 Myxococcota bacterium
GCGCGGATCACCTCCGCGCGCTGCGCGTCGTCGAGCCCTCGGCGCGCGGATGGAATCGCGGACTCCGCGGCGCGCGGCGACCTCGGCGCAAGCGGATCGATCGGTGGAGTTGTCGGCGCCGACGTGGCAGCCGTCGTCGTCGGCGTGGTGCTCGGGAGCGTGGTGCTCGGGAGCGTGGTGCTCGGGAGCGTGGTGCTCGGGGCCCCCGCGGCGCAGTCACATGCCTGCAGCGCCGCGCACGCCCACAGCACCCCGACGATCGGCATGGTCCGCATCGCCGGCGACCATACACCGCGCGCCACGCGAGCGCGTCGAGCGCGCCCTCCGGGCGAGCACTCCTGCCGTGACTCAGCGCCAGCAGACCTCGAGGCCGTAGCTCGCGGCGGTGAAGCCGTAGAGCTCGATCAGGAGCGAGCCGCCGTAGGGCGCGGAGAGCATGCAGTGCTCGTCGCTGGTCGGGCCCTCCGACGCGCAGCCGACGTACGGATCCTCGAGGAGGTACGCGTAGAGGTCGGTGTCGCCGGCGCCGTGGGTCGTGATCTCGATCGTCGCGCCCGCAGGGATCGCGAGCGGCGGGTAGCGGTGCAGCTCACCGCCGCCGAGCGACGCCGCGGCCGAGACGCAGGTCGCGGCAGGATCGCCATCGCCCGGCACCGGCGCGGGATCGTCGGCGGGCGAGTCTTCCGGGGGCTCGGTCGGCCCCGGCGCCGGCTCGGGCGGGGGGTCTTCGGTTCCCGGCGTCGATGTGCCTCCGGGTGCGCCGTAGACCGACTGCGCGCCCTGCGCGTCGAGCGCGGTGATCGACAGGGTCGTCGACGCGACGCCGTTGCAGTGCGGGTAGTGCATCACCGACGCGCGATCGTAAGGCGTCAGCGGCCGATGGCTGCTGTCCTCGAAGCAGGTGCCCGCCTCCGCGCGTGTGTGCTCGTGCCGGAACCCGAGCACGTGCCCGAGCTCGTGGCGGAGGATGCCGACCAGCGTCACGGCGCCGCTCGGCGCGAACGCGGTCGGGTCGATGATGACGTTGCGCATCGAGCGCGGATCGCCGGGGAAGAACGCGCGCGCGAGGTACTCGCCGCCGGTGTCCTGCGCGCTGACGTCGAAGAGCACGCGCGGGTTGCTCGCGTTGCACGCGCCGTCCTCGGCGGTGACGTGGCGGAAGCGGATGTCGGCGGCCGCCTCCCACGCGGCGGTGGCCTCGTCCATCGCGGCGACGACCGACGCGTGGCGCGCGCCGAAGCCGGTGCTGACGCAGTACGAGAGGTCCATGCGCTGCGTCGCGTCCCACAGCGCGTCACGTCCTCCCACCGTGTGCACCGAGAGCGCGGTGCCGTGCGATCCGAGCCCGTCGAACGATCGCTCGCGCATGCCGAGCCGATCGTAGATCGCGCGCAGCTCGTCGATGGTCGCGGCCGGCGTGTCGCCGTCGACGATGTACACGCCGCCCTCCCACGGCTCGAGGTACGCGTCCGCGACGAACTGCTCGAACGAGAGCGCATCGGCGCGCTGGCGACTGCGGGCCTCACCGCCTGTCGCGCAGCCTGCGATCGCCGCCAGCAGGATCGCGTATCGGATGGGGTCACGAGAGGTCGTTCGCATCGCTCACTCTCCTCGGAGAGCGAGCTGAGCAAGGCGCGTGCTCAGCGCTCGTCGCGCTTCTACGACGGCCCGCGCAGGTAGTAGGCTCGCGTACGCGCATGGAAGACGACGACCGCGCCGAGATCGCACGGCAGGGGCTCGAGGCCATCGAGCGCGCGGATCCCGCTGCGATCCGAGCGCGGCTGGAGCAGACCGCGCAGCGCGCCGCGGGCGACGCCGTGCTCGGGGGGATCGCGAAGATCTCGCGCCTCGCGGGCGTCGGTGCGCGCCGGCCGCGGCACGGACCTTCGGCGGAGACCGTCGAGCGCACGCTCGCGGCGATGGAGGCGCAGAGCGTCGCCGCGTTCGACGAGCAGCTCGCGGCAGCGGCCCTGCGCGCGCAGCAGGCCGAGGAGGACGACGAGGAGGCCGAGGCCGCCGACCTCGCGCGCCTGCGCCGCTCGTTTCCTCCCGAGTCGCGCGAGCTCGCGATCCTCGTGTTCGCGTGCGTGGACCTCCTCGAAGATCTCGTCGACCGCGATCAGCCAGCGAGCGCCGAGGAGCTCGCGCGCAAGGAAGCACTCCTCGCCCGCATCGGCGCGCTCCTCGCGCCCCGCGCGGAGAGCGCGCTCGCGAGCTTCGTCGACCACGTGACCGCGCTGAGCGCGCGCCACCGCACGCGCTGAGGGGCGATCACTTCCTGCGCGCCGCGGTTCCGGGCGCTCTGGCTTGGTGGAGCACGGCGAGCACGATGATCTCGCGTGGATCGACACGGAAGAAGACTGCGTGCGGAAATCGACGCGCGAGCGCCCGTCGAACCTCCCGGTGCACGACTGGGAACTGGCCCGGCGCTGCCTCGATGCGTGCGAGCACGCGCTCGATCTCGTCCAAGAACGCGTCGCCGAGACCTTCTCTTCGTTGCTCGTACCACCGGCGCGCGGAGCGCATGTCGCGCTCCGCCTCGTGTCGTACTCGAAGAGGTCGGCTCATCGGCGAAGGCGCTGCCGCACCTCGTTCCACGGGCTGGCAGCCCCGGGGTCGAGATCGTGCGCTTCGATGCGGCGATCCAGCTCCGCGCGCTCCTCGTCGGTCGTCGCGAGAGCGTCGCCTTCGTCACGGACGACGGTGTCCCAGAGATCCGCGATGAGCTCGAGTCGCTCTGCGACCGTGAGGCTCCGCGCGAGCGAGGAGGCATCGGACATGTCGTCATTCTGCCGCGCGCACGAGCGTCCGCCAAGGCAACGCTTCGGGGCCGTGCTGACGTTCGCCTACGAGCCGCGGCGCGTGCCATCGCAGGCACGGATCGACGCTCACGCCCGCGAGGGGATGTCGTCGAGGTGCTCGAGGGCGGCGGCGTCCCAGCGTGCTTCGAAGTCGGCGCGCGGCGTCGCGAAGATCGCGCGGAGGCGACGATCGCGCGGGAGCTTCGCGGTTCGATCGAAGAGGTCGGGCTGGGCCGCGCGGATCGCGTGGAGCGCGCGCGCGTACGCGAGCGTGCTCGGCATGCGCTCCCATCCGGACACGAGCGCATCGATCGTCTCCTGCAGTCCCTCGCCGCTCAGCGTCGCGGCCACGACCGAGCCCCAGTCGTCGAAGAAAGGGCCGAGCGGGATGCGCAGCTCGGGCCGCGAGCGGAGCGCGCGCGGCTTCCGCAGCGCGAAGTGACGGTGGTTCTCGAGCGCCATCGACGAGCCGTCGATCGTCGACTTGTAGAGCTCGCCGGCGGTCCAGAGCCGTCCCGCGTAGCGAAGGTTCTTCTCGGGACCGAACGCCGACGTCGTCAGCTTGTGGAATTCGAGACGGAGGGGGTCGGCGACCGGCACGTCCCACATGTCGATCACGCGATCGAGATCACCGAAATTGTGCGCGATGCTCGCCGACGCCTTCAGCGCGCCGATGCCGTCCTTCGCGCGCCAGAGCGAGCCGAAGATCTCCGAGTGCCGCTCGGTCTCCTGGGCGATCGCGTCGAGGAGCGCCTGGCGGCGCTGCTTCGCGTCGTGCGCCTTGTAGTGCCCGAGCGCGGCATATGCGGCGCTCGCCACGGTGAACCACTCCCCACGATGTCCGCTCAGCGGCTCGTGCGCCCACTCGCTGCCCGCCGCGCCGTAGCTCGCGCGGTTCGTCAGCGGCGTGAAGTCCCAGCCATGGCTCTCGAGCACGAGCTGCGACATCTCGAGCGCCGTCACCAGCGGCATCCCCGGTGCCCAGAGCTTGCGCCGGATCTGGTTGTCGACGTCGGTCGGCACCGGCGTCGCGCACGTCACGTAGTGCGCGCACAGACAGAGCCGGAAGTACTCGAAGTGTGAGAGCGACTCGGGCAGCTCGCCATCGAGCGCGCGGACGATCGCCACCGGCGGCGACGCGCTCAGCGCCGGCGCGCCCGAGAGATCGTCGAGCAGATACGGCGCGGTGTTCCGCACCTGCGAGAGCAGCAGCTCGGGCGCGATCCCGCGCGCCGACGCGTTCCGAGAGGGGCGAGGCACGGCGCTGTATAGCGCGACGCAACGAAGCGGCCGAGCGTCGGAGCGCGCGCGCTACCATCCGCCCCGTGAGCGGCTTCGTCATCGAGCCCGTCGGGACCGCGAGCACGCAGGAGATCGCGGGGCTGCTCGGCCGCGCCTTCGCCGAGAACCCGCTCACCCGCGCGTGCCTCGGGCGCTGCACGGCGCAGGAGCGCCTCGCGCGCGTGACCGCGCTGAAGGCGGGCCTCGTCGACGCGGCCCGACGCAAGGGGACGATCGAGCTCGTGCGCGACGGCTCGGCGCTCGCCGGTGCACAGCTCTCGTTCGCGCCAGGCGCGTGGCCTCTCGATCCGCGCGCATGGATCTCGATGGCGCGCGGCGCCCTCGGCACCGGATGGCGCGGGATCGAGCGCTACGTGCGCTACGACCAGCACGTCGGCCGGCTGCACCCGAAGGCGCCGCATTTCTATCTGTGGGTGCTCGGCGTCGAGCCGCGCGCGCAAGGGCGCGGCATCGGCGCGGCGCTGCTGCGCACGGTGATCGAGCGCGCGGACTCGACCGGGGCGCCGACCTATCTCGAGACCGATCGCGAGAGCAGCGTGCGCCTGTATCAGCGGCACGGCTTCGAGATCGAGCGCGAGCTCAGGGTCCCGAGCTTCGGCGACCTGCGCACCTGGACGATGCTGCGTCAGCCACGCTGAGCCCACAGGAGTGCTCGCCCCGGAGGGCGCGTACGGGAGCGCGCGC